>CAZCJI010000624.1:0-1548 GCA_964498625.1 uncultured Rhizobium sp. | reverse complement strand
CAGCGGCGATCCGGTTGCGATCGACGAACAGATGGCGACGGACAACACCAGCAAGCAGCTCTCGACGACCTGGGGCTACACCGAGCACTTCAGCACGGAAGATCCGATCTATCTGGAAATGGCGGCTCAGGGTCAGTCGTGGTTCACCGCCAGCGGCGACAACATCACGCTGCAAAACAGCGGTCCGTGGCCGGAGGAAGACGCCAACATCATCGCGGTCGGCGGCACGGATCTGGTGACGAAAGGTCCGGGCGGCAAATGGAAATCGGAGCCGGGCTGGCCCGACAGCGCATCCGGCCCCTCCGTCGATACGAGCATCAAGATCGAGTCGTATCAATTGCCGTACATCAACAGCAACAACAAGGGTTCGACGACCCTGCGCAACGTGTCGGACGTCTCTGCGAACGCGGATACCGACATGACGCTCTGCGATCAGGGTCGATGCGGCGGCGGTGGCGGGGGAACGAGTTTCTCCTCTCCGATGTGGGCCGGCTTTACCGCGCTGATGAACCAGTACGCGGCGCAGAAGGGCAAACCGACCGTCGGCTTCCTCAATCCGACGCTCTACGGTCTCTATGCAGGCAACACCAAGATCCTGCACGATGTCGTCGGCAATTCGAGCGGGCAGTTCCCTGCGGTTAAGGGCTATGACCTTGTCGGCGGCCTCGGCTCGCCGGCCGGCAACAAGACGATCAAGGCTGTGGTCGGCAAGTAACCCGCAGCCATCGACTGACAAAGGCGGCCCCGGAAGCGATTCCGGGGCCTTTTTTGCGGCTCATGCGATTCGCGCGATTCGGATTGTTGTGGACAAGATGTCGTGACGACCCCGTAGCCCTTGTGACTCGCGATTCGCTTGCTACGATATCTTGTGGCCATGGACGGGAGGGCCCCAAGATGACGCAACTCAATTGGACCGACGACCGCGTAGAGCAGCTTAAAAATCTTTGGACCGAGGGACTTTCGGCGAGCCAGATCGCCCGCGCCCTCGGCGGTGTCACGCGCAACGCCGTGATCGGCAAGGTGCATCGTCTCGGCCTCGCCGGACGCGCCAGCCCTTCGCGCAGCGAACGGCCGCGTCTGCCCATGGCGCCGAAAGTGTCGATGCGTTCCCACATTCCGCCGGCGCCGGTTGTCGAAGAGGATCCACTGATCCTCGACGATGGCAGCCACGCCACGGTGCTGACGATCAACGACCGCATGTGCCGCTGGCCCATCGGCGATCCCTCGGAGAACGAGTTTCACTTCTGCGGACGCAATCCGAAATCCGGTTCGCCCTATTGCGAGGCGCATGCGCGCAAGGCGTATCAGCCGCAGCAGAACCACCGCCGTAACGACAAGGGAAGAATGGTGGGTTGAGTACAATCCAAACCCTCGTGCTTCGACAGGCTCAGCATGAGGGTTTGGACGCACCTAACCCCGAGCTTGTCGAAGGGTGAGCATGACCTCTGTCTACGATTTCACCGCTGCGACGCTTCAGGGCAAAGAGGTGAGCTTGGCCGATTATCGCGGCCAGGTTCTTCTCATCGTCAACACCGCGAGCAAATGCGG
>CAZCJI010000623.1:0-1564 GCA_964498625.1 uncultured Rhizobium sp. | reverse complement strand
ATAAATCGCGGCAACTGTTTCGAAGATGAAGGTGTCGGCGAATATTCCCAGACGGGCCAAGAGCGTTTGCTCGCGTTCCGTCAGCAGCTCGAAGCTCCAGTCCAGCGTCGCACGAAGCGTCTTCTGTCGCGGAAGGGCCGTGCGTCGCCCTTTTGTCAGAAGCGAAAAGCGATCATCGAGACGCGACGCGAGGTGGACAAATCCAAAGTTCTGAAGCCGCGCCGCGGCGAGCTCTAGCGCCAGCGGGAGACCGTCGAGTTGCCGGCAAATCTGCACAACGGGCAGGACGTCCGCATCGCTGAATACATGCGCATCCGCACCCGACCGCGCGCACTCGACAAAGAGCGCTACGGCGGGATAGTCGAGCGCCGTCTTGGCGTCGAGAGTCGTGTCCTCGACGGGGAAGCTCAAAGGAGCAAGCCTGTAAATATGCTCACCCTGCGCGTGGAGTGGTTCACGACTTGTCGCCAGAATCTTGAGCGAGGGAGCCCGGCTTAGAAGGAATACGACGATCTCCGCCGCGCGCTGAACGACGTGTTCGCAATTGTCGAGCACAAGAAGCATCTCCTTCGTGCCGATTAGTTCGACGATTTGACCGATCGGGTCGTTCGAGGCAGCTCTTATTCCGAGTACGGATGCGATGGTGCCCGCGAGGAGAGTCGGGTCCGGAACGGCGGCGAGCTCGATAAAGATTGTGTGATCTTTTAGCCCAACAACGAGCCGGTCGGTCGCCGCTATGGCAACCGTCGTCTTGCCGATGCCCCCCGCACCCGTGATGGTCACGAAGCGATGCTGCGTGAGGAGGGATCGGACGTCGTTTACCGCCTCCTCGCGCCCGATCACGCGTGTGAGCAATACCGGCATGAAGCCTAACGAATTAGTCGCGGCGGAAGGCTGCGCCTCGAGGAATTCGGAGCGCGAGATATCGACAATGAACCGATATCCACGTCCGGGGACGTTGGCGATCATCCGGCTATTGGCATCACCAAGGATACGGCGCAACGCGGCGACATGGACCTTCAGGTTGCCGTCTTCCACGAAGGTGTCCGGCCAGACCAGATCAATCAGTTCGTTCTTGCCAACCAGCTCTCCGGCCCGCTCGACGAGCACGGTGAGGATACGCAACGCCCGGCTCCCGATGTGCACGGGCTTGTCGCCGTCAAGCAGCAGTTCGCGCCCCGGCACCAGCTGGAAGGCACCGAATCGAAACACGGTCGCGGCAGCGGCGAAGGTATCACCGGACACCGTAAATTCTCCGTTCAGCAGAAGCGAGTGCCCCCTTTTACCGGATGCTCAGCTCACAAATCTTGGAAACGCCTGCGATTTTTGCGAATTTACCGCGATTAACTGGGCGTCTGCCGAACATGGCGGCAAGGTCGGGCTGTAGCGAAACAGGCCGAACCCGATGCTTGCTCCACACTTCGCAGCCGACGTTCCGCCCCCTGGCGTACCTTCCCAGAGGTCGCCCGCCCAATCGAAGCTGGTGACGCTCGGGACGCGGGAATGGGGCGCGATGACAGCCCACATCCAAGAGTTGGATGGCTGCGCTCGCCTGTTAAGCCCG
>CAZCJI010000622.1:0-1572 GCA_964498625.1 uncultured Rhizobium sp. | reverse complement strand
CTTCGCTTCTTCTTGCGCGGAGAGATCAATCACGAGCTTCCGCAATTCTTCGCGTGACATTCGTCGCACCGCACCCTCGCCTTCGACAGCGATGTAGTTCCATGTCGGAACGGTGACGATTTTCTTGTACCAATCCGGCGAGACATAGGCGTCGAAAGCGATAAGGTTGACGCAGACGCGCTCGCCATCTTCGAGTTTGGCTAGTGGATTGCCGATCGCCAGGTGAAATCGGATCGCGCCGAATGGGCCGTCTCTGGCGTCCAGTGCCAGAGGCGCATAGGCGAACATGACCGTTCCATCGCGCACCACGGTAATCGTGGCAAACACGCGCTTGCGAATGACGTCGTGCAAAATGGCAACGTCATCCACGGCGAACGCGGATGGACGATACATCAGACCAGTCCCGCCGTTTCCGGCAAGCCCAGCATGATGTTCATGTTCTGCACTGCGGCGCCGCTCGCACCCTTTCCGAGATTGTCGAATACGGCAATCAGCCGCGCCTGCTGCGTTTTGTCGTTGCCGAAAACGAAGAGTTTCATTCCGTTGGTCAGCTTGAGCATTTCGGCATCCAAAATCGGCGGCAAGGCCGTGCTCGGCGGCGTCTTGGACGCTCCGGCATGTATGGACTTTACCGCTTCGAGCGTACTGTCGAACATGGCAACTTCCACCAGCCGTTCGCCACGATATGCCCCGACGATTTCGCGATGTAGATCGAATACCGTTGGCTTTCCAGGAAGCGCCCACAATTGCAGCGGCACTTCAACGATCATGCCGCGATAATAACGTCCCACATTCGGCGAGAACACGGGCGGGTGCGAAAGACCGGCATGCTCGCGCATTTCTGGCGCGTGCTTGTGCGCGAGCGTAAGGCCATAGGTGCGCACGATCGTTTCGACATAGGTCGCGGAATCCTTCTTCTCGAATTCCTCGATCATCGCCTTGCCGCCGCCGGAATAACCGGACACGCCGGTGACGGTCAGCGGAAAATCTTTCGGTACAATTCCGGCCCGCACGAGCGGCCGCACAAGCGCGAGAAATCCCGTCGGCCAGCAGCCCGGATTGGAAACGCGCGCAGCGTTCGCGATCTTGGTGCGCTGATCTTTTTCAAGTTCCGGAAACCCATATACCCAGCCGGGCGCGATGCGATGGGCCGTAGAAGCATCGATCACGCGAACGGAATTGTTCTCGATCAGCGACACGGCTTCTTTTGCCGCTTCGTCCGGCAAACACAGGATCACAAGATCGCTTTCGTTGAGCGCTTCTCTGCGCGCGGCGGCGTCTTTGCGTTGTCCATCGGACAGCCGGATGAGTGCGATATCCGAACGTCCCGAAAGCCGCTCGCGGATTTCGAGTCCGGTCGTTCCCGCCGCCCCATCGATGAAAACTTTGGCTGTCATATCCACTCATTAAATAGCAACACGAGCCCGTTCTGTGACCACTCATCATTGACAGGCTGTCGCACCCGCTTTTAGCTGAACCCGTATAGCGATTCCGAGGACTTTCGGAACCTGGGGATGGAAAATGGACTTCAACAAGCTTTGGGCAAACTTCCTGGATACGCTCCAGAACCAC
>CAZCJI010000621.1:0-1573 GCA_964498625.1 uncultured Rhizobium sp. | reverse complement strand
GAGTTGCGCGTTCGTAGTCCGCCCGATTCGGCCCCAACTGAACGCAAAACGCCGGGCCGAATTGGCGGAGATGCTAGCCGAAGCACTCTCCAAAGGCTCATAATTGCCAGCGCAGTGCCGCTCACAGGGGGACATGGATGCCGCGCTGAATCTGGATAGGCATTTCATCAATTGCGATTATCTCCGCAATAGCCCTCTCGCTGTACTTGATACGCCAGCGGAACATCACCAAGGACGAAGCTGAACGCTATCCGAAGCACTATGCGAACGCGCAAGGCTGCCTCGTGATCGATCGTGTGGCAGGCGCCCAAGCACACATAAATAATATCTGCGATCGCGAGGTCGCATTCGAGTATGTCACCAGCCCCGGCCAGTCCAATCAAAAGGACCGTCTAGACTACGGTCCCATACTGACCCTGCCGCCCACGGCGCAAGTTGTCAGGGCATGTTTTGATCCTCCTTCGCCGGGTGAATGTTCCGTATCCGGGCCATATGAAAGTGATACCCCAAATCCGCCAGATCTAGGGGCGGCTTCTCGGGCGCGGGAAGTGATTTGATAGTCATATCGGTGATCGGCCCGAACATCAGGATCAGAACCACAAGAATTGCGCCAGTCGGGATCGTATTGCCAAGCAGCGCAATGGCGTCGTTACCGCCGGAAAGGCGCTCGCCCATGATCCCGGAACCGACGACGGTTGCGAGCAATATCAACGTGCCAAGAAATTCGGCGGCGGTCCGCCGACTGAGACTGTATGACACCATCTAACCCAGCCTGGGTCCATCAGCATCGACGACTCTCTCCCCATCTTCCTTGACGAAAGCGCTGCGCTGCGGATTGGGAAGGATATCGAGAGCCACTTCGGAAGGACGGCAAAGCTTCACGCCGAGCGGCGTGACGACGATAGGTCTGTTTATAAGGATGGGATGCGCCATCATTGCATCGAGCAGTTGACTGTCGGTGAGGCTTTGGTCCGACAGGCCGAGTTCGGCAAAAGGCGTTCCTTTTTCGCGCAGGATCGAGCGGACCGGAACGCCCATGCGGCGGACCAGATCTTCAAGCACATCGCGCGAAGGCGGCGTTTTCAGGTACTCGATAACTTCCGGCTCCTCGCCGGAATTGCGGATCATAGCGAGCGTGTTTCGCGACGTTCCGCAATCGGGATTGTGATAGATCGTAGTCATGTCGTGGACTTTCCGATGTCTCGCACTTTGGATTGCAGCGACATGCGGTCGAGGCCGGTCATTTTCAGATTTGAAAACGCGCCTATGCGGTTATTCAGCATCCGGTAGGTCTCCGCGAAGGCAAGTGCAATTTCGACATCGCTTCCCTCCACTGCCGCCGGATCGGGCAAGCCCCAATGCGCCGTCATCGGTTGGCCCGGCCAGGCCGGACAGACCTCGCCCGCGGCATTGTCGCAAACGGTGATGACAAAATCGAGTTTGGGCGAATCCGGCTTTGCGAACTCGTCCCACGATTTCGAGCGCAATGCATCCATCTTGTATTCAAGCCGTTTGAGCAGCGCGATAGCATGCGGATTGACCTCGCCCTTCGGATGCGAACCGGCGGAATAGG
>CAZCJI010000620.1:0-1574 GCA_964498625.1 uncultured Rhizobium sp. | reverse complement strand
GAATGCATCTCGGCCGCATAGGCGCGCGCGATGGCGCGGGTCTTCACATCGTCGGGCCAAAGCTTTGCTTCGGCGTGGCGGTCGGCCAGCGTTTCGCAGATCGCGAGGCTGTCCCACACGATATAGTTCGCGCCGCCTTCTGTGATCCTGAGTACGGGCACGCGGCCGCTGGGAGAATATTGCAGGATCTCGGGGCTTGTCGTCTCGCGGCGGAGCGGCACGACCTCTTCCTCGAACGGCACACCGATATGACGCAGCGCCATGTAGGGCCGAAGGCTCCAGCTCGACCAGTCCCTGGTTCCGACGATCAGCGTGTAGCGGGTGCTCATGCGGGTTCTCACATTGCGAAGGAGGGCACGCGTTTCTAAACTCGCGCGCGATCAGACGACAGGATTTTCGATGCCGGTAAGCTTTGCGCGGAATGCAAAGGGTGCGGTCCCGCTTCATGCGGTGCGCGCCGCGGATCTGAAGACATGGGCCGCACAACGTCCCAAGCGCGAACAGGCTTATCTGAAAAGCACGGGTTTTGCCGCGAAGGACGGTGAGCTGAGTCTTCTTCCCGATGCGCAGGGCAGTCTTGCGTCAGCCGTTTTAGGGCTCGGCAAAGGCGAGGACATTCTCGCGCTCGCGACCTTTGCGGAACAATTGCCGGCCGGCACCTATCGCTTCGCCGATGTGCCGGATGCACAAGGCGGTGCGAATGGAGCGCTCGCCTGGGCGCTCGGCACTTACGAATTCGCGCGCTACAAAAAGCCGAAAGCGAAAGGCGCAAAGCTCGTGCTTCCATCCGGTGTCGATGGCGCGGAGATCGCGCGCATCGCGGAAGGGGTTTTTCTCGGCCGCGATCTGATCAACACGCCGCCCAACGATATGGGCCCGGAAGAACTTGTGAGCGCCGCACGCGATCTTGCAAAGAAGCATGGCGCGAAATTCTCCGTCATTGCCGGCGATGCGCTTCTGAAAGCGAATTATCCGCTGGTGCACGCGGTCGGGCAGGGCTCCGATCGCGCGCCGCGCCTGATCGATCTCACCTGGGGCCACGCGAGCGCGCCGAAAGTCACGCTGGTCGGCAAGGGCGTGTGCTTCGACACCGGCGGTTACGATCTGAAGCCGTCCGCAGGCATGTTGTCGATGAAGAAGGACATGGGCGGCGCGGCAACCGTGCTTGCCATTGCCGATATGGTGATGGGCGCGAAGCTCAATGTGCGCCTGCGCGTGTTGATCCCCGCCGTCGAGAATTCCGTCTCCGGGCATGCCTATCGCCCGAGCGATGTGTTCAAAAGCCGCAAAGGACTCACCGTCGAGATCGGCAATACGGATGCGGAAGGCCGGCTGGTTCTGGCGGATGCGCTCACCGAAGCCGACAGCGAGAAGCCGGAATTGCTGATCGATATCGCGACGCTCACCGGTGCCGCCCGCGTGGCCACCGGCTTCGAGTTGCCGCCATTCTTCACCGACGATGAAACGCTCGCGGCCGATCTCATGCACCACGCGCAGGAGACGCAGGATCCCGTGTGGCGCATGCCGCTGTGGCGCGGTTATGAAAGCGCGCTGAACAGCCAGATCGCCGATCT
>CAZCJI010000619.1:361-1577 GCA_964498625.1 uncultured Rhizobium sp. | reverse complement strand
TATTCGTGGTTCTTGATTTCCTTCGGCACACCGACGCGCATGGGATTTTCCTTCTCTCTAGTTGAGCCGCGCGAGAACGGCGCGCACGCCATCCACCATGCGGGTTATATCGGATTCTGAAGCGATCAGCGCGGGCGCCAACGCAATCGTGTCGCCCGATACGCGCACGACCATATTCTCATCGTGATACAGATGCTGCATCGCTCTATAGCCACGCAGACCGATGGCCTGGGTGTCCGGCTCGATGTCTATGCCAGCCGCGAGACCGCAGTTGCGGATGTCCACGACGCGCGCAGCACCTTTCAGGCTGTGTACCGCTTCTTCGAAGAAACTTTCGAGCTTACGAGCGCGCGTAAACAGGTTTTCGTCGCGATAGAGATCGAGCGATGCGATGCCCGCGGCACAGGCGAGCGGATGACCCGAATAGGTGTTGCCATGGAAGAGTTCAATGGCATGCGCGGGGCCTTGCATGAAGGCTTCGTGCACATCGTTGCGCACGATCATGCCACCCATCGGCACCGCGCCGTTGGTCACGCCCTTGGCAAAGGTGATGATGTCCGGCGTCGCACCATAACGCTCGGCGGCAAACGCCGCGCCGACACGGCCAAATCCGGTAATGACCTCATCGAAGATCAGAAGGGTGTTGTGGCGGTCGCAGGCCGCGCGAAGGCGCTCTAAATAATCCTTCGGCGGTGCGAACACGCCGGCGGAGCCAGACATCGGCTCCACGATCACGGCGGCAATCGTCTCCGCGCCATGCAGCGCGACCAGACCGTCGAGCGCATCGGCATAGTCCGCGCCCTTCTCGGGCTGCCCACGCGTGAACGCCATCGTCGTGCGGTCATAAGGCAGCGGTAGATGATCGTCCGTACCCGGAAGAAGTGGGCCGTAAGGTTTGCGGTTGTTGGCGAGGCCGCCGACGGAAATGCCGCCGAAATTCACGCCGTGATAGCCCTTGTCGCGGCCGATCAGGCGAAAACGACCACCCTGCCCCTTCTTCTGCCAATACGCACGCGCGAGTTTCAGCGCGCCGTCGGTGGCTTCCGATCCGGAATTGACGAAGAAGACATGATCCATTCCCTCAGGCGCGAGCGACGCGATGCGATTGGCGAGTTCGAACGCCGGCGGATGCGAGAACTGGAACGTCGGCGCGAAGTCGAGCTGATGCGCCGCCTTCGAAATCGCCTCGGCAATCTCCTTGCGGCCGTGACCGAGG
>CAZCJI010000619.1:0-351 GCA_964498625.1 uncultured Rhizobium sp. | reverse complement strand
GTTCGAACACCACAGCCCGGAACACGCATCGAGCAACGCGCGGCCGTCTTCGTCGTAGAAATACATGCCCTCGGCACGCGCGAGCATGCGCGGCCGCGATTTGAAATCGCGATTGGGTGTGAAAGGCATCCAGAATGCGCCGAGATCGTTGGGCCGTTCGCGGCTCATTAGACAAGGCCTGCTCGAAAATCGCGCGGAAGCTATCAGGGCAAACCATGGGGTCAAGCCAAGGCCGTGCATTGCGCGAAGCCACGCACAAACAGGCCGAAAATTTCAGGGTTTGCGCCGTTTCTTACGAAAGAAAACGGCCCCGATGATCGCTCACCGGGGCCGCCAAATCTTGCAGCGGAT
>CAZCJI010000618.1:0-1582 GCA_964498625.1 uncultured Rhizobium sp. | reverse complement strand
CGGCGCCCCATCAACACGCGCGCGCCGCCGGCTTCTTTTCGGACGAGCACCAGCGTTGCGGCATCTTTGGGCCGAAGCGCGCCGGGAACGATTTTTTCCTGATCGGAATCGAACGTCATCGCCGCCCGCGCTTTTGCCGGGAGACTTTCTTGAAGTGCGGCTTGTTCGCGGGCGCACGTTGCAACGGCGTTTTCGCGTCGGCCAATTCGAACCGCAATCCGCCGGTAAGCGGTGCTGCCTCCATCAGGCGAACAGGCAGTTTATCGCCCATCTTGTAAGCCGTGCCGCTGCGTTCGCCGATAAGCGCGTGCTTGCGCTCGTCATGCCGGAAATACTCGAAGCCGAGTGAACGCGTGGGGATCAACCCCTCCGCACCGTATTCGGGAATCCGCACGAACAATCCGAAACGCGTGACGCCGGTGACGCGCGCCTGAAACGTCGCGCCGATGCGATCTTCCATATAGGCGGCGACGTAGCGGTCGGTAGAGTCGCGTTCCGCCGCCATCGCGCGGCGCTCGGTCATGGAGATGTGCTCGGCGGTCTGGCCAAGTTTGGCTTCTTCGCCATGCGTGAGGCCGCCATCGCCCAGGTGCAGCGCGGCGATGAGCGCGCGATGCACGATCAAGTCCGCGTACCGGCGGATAGGTGATGTGAAGTGTGCGTATTTCTGCAAGTTCAGTCCAAAATGGCCGACATTCGCCGGCGCATAGATCGCCTGGCTCTGTGTGCGAAGCACGATATCGTTCATTACTTCCGCAGTCGGGCCATTTTTCGCCGCCTCCAGAACGCGATTAAACACACCGGGCTTGATAACCTGGCCCTTGGCGAAATTCGCGCCGACGGTTCGCATGTAATCGGCAAAGGCGAACAGTTTTTCTTTCGACGGCTGCTCGTGAACGCGATAGATCAACGGCTGCCGTGCTTTTTCCAGCGACTCCGCCGCGGCGACGTTCGCCTGAATCATCATCTCTTCGATGAGGCGCATGGACTCAAGGCGTTCGCGGAAAGCGATGGAAGCGATCTTGCCGTCCGCACCGATGATGATGCGCCGCTCCGGCAAATCCAGATCCAGCGGATCGCGCTTGTCGCGCGCTTTCGCCATCGCTTGATACGCATTCCACAGCGGCATCAGCACATTGCGCGCAAGTTCGCTTGTGTCGTACCCGTCGAATGCGCGCTGCGCCTGCGCGTATGTCAGGCTCGCAACCGAGCGCATGATGCCGCGCAAGAATTCGTGACGCTTCTTGTTGCCGTTCGCCTCGAAGACCATGCGAACCGCGATGCAGGGACGGTCCACACCATCCATCAGCGAACACAGATCGGCGGACAGCCTCTCCGGCAACATCGGGACGACGCGGTCCGGGAAGTAAGCCGAGTTGCCACGTTTGAGCGCTTCTCGATCCAGCGCCGAATTTGGCGTCACGTAATGCGCCACGTCCGCGATGGCGACGATGACGATGTAGCCGCCACGATTGGTGGGATCGTCGTCCGGCCCTGCCCACACGGCGTCGTCATGATCGCGGGCGTCTTCGGGGTCGATTGTAAGCAACGGGTACTTGCGAAGGTCTGTACGGCCGTGCGG
>CAZCJI010000617.1:0-1587 GCA_964498625.1 uncultured Rhizobium sp. | reverse complement strand
TTCGACGACCGCGCCAAAGCGATGCTCAGGCTCGTGCGGGAAGTTGTGCAGAAGGTGAAAGCGGATGAGGCCACCGTCGAAGCGGCCAACGCGCAATTCTCGCCACAGGAGATCGTGGAGATCATCCTCACCTGCGGCTTCTACATGACGATGGCCCGGCTTACAGAAACGGCGCGCGTGGATGTCGATGCGCCGCCAGGTGTCGCGGTGCCGACATGGCACAAGGTCACTTAGGCCGGAACACGAGCCGCTTCGACAGCGTGAAATTGAACATCATGCCGGCAAGCACGCCGCAGGCGAGCGCCAGCAGTGGGCCGATCACCGTGAAATGGATCAGCAGTTCGTACACCGCCAGGTTTATCAGCGCACCGAGGCTGTTTGTTAGGACGAAGTGCGCCCACTCCCGAAACATCGCCTTCGCGCCGATGCTGGCGTGTTCGCGGAACGTGAAGGTGCGATTGCCCCACCAGGTGAAGGTGACAGACGGCACAAAGGCGGCGAACCACGCCACGTCCTTGCCCAGGTATAAAAGATGCAGCGCCGCCCAGAGCGCAGCCTCGTTCACCACGAAGCCCGCCGCGCCGACCATAGCGAAGCGCAGGAACGCTCTCACGGAAGCTTCAGGTCCTGCGGTCCGGGGATCGCAAGATAGGCCATGCGCTTGTCTTCCCAACGCCCGCGCGTGACCGTGTCGAGAATCAAACCGCTCGCGAGCGACAGGAACGCCAACACCATCGCACCGACCGCGACCAGCGCTGTCGGAAGACGCGGCACCAATCCGGTCCTAAAGTATTCCAGCACCACGGGCGTTCCGATCAACAGTGAGAACGCGGCCAGCAGCGCGAAGATCGATGTGAAGAACACCAAGGGCCGTTCCTCGCGCACCAGCGCCGCGATGGTGAAGAGGATGCGAAAGCCGTCGCGATAGGTGTTGAGTTTGCTGACCGAACCCTCCGGGCGCTCCTTGTAGCGCGTCTCGATCTCCACCATCGGCATTAGCAGCCGCACGGCATGAACGGTGAGTTCGGTCTCGATGCCGAAGCCTTCGGCGGTGAACGGAAAGGACTTCACGAATCTCCGCGACATGATGCGATAACCGCTCAGCATGTCGTTAAGCTTCACGCGAAACATCATCGAGGTCAGGCCAGTCAGCAACCGGTTGCCGAGAACGTGGCCAGCGCGATATGCGGCATGGCCGGTCGCGACGCGCTGACCGGAGACGATATCGAGATTTTCGTCGACCAGTTTGTGGACCAGCGCCGGCGACGCCGACGCGTCGTACGTGTCATCGCCGTCGACGAGAATGTAAATGTCCGCTTCGATGTCCGCGAACATGCGGCGGACGACATTGCCCTTGCCCTGGCGCGGCTCGTTGCGCACGACGGCGCCTGCTTCGCGCGCCTTCGCGATCGTTTCGTCTTTCGAGTTGTTGTCGTAGACGTAAATCGTCGCGGATGGCAGCGCGGCGCGGAAGTCGCGCACCACCGTGCCGATGGCGGCCTCTTCATTGTAACACGGCACAAGCACGGCGATTCTGGCGTCCGGCATCCTCATCCCCGCCACGGAGCAAGTGGGCACAATTGATAG
>CAZCJI010000616.1:0-1589 GCA_964498625.1 uncultured Rhizobium sp. | reverse complement strand
GGGAAGCTCCGAGTACGTAGTTCTACGGTCAGCCAATGGCACGGAACGAAAACTAGCGATCGGCGACGTGGCAACCGGAGACAACGCGTCAGATCCTCTCGTGACGCCAGGAGACAAAATCTATGTTCCGATGGAGGTCTTTTACATCAAGGGACAGGTAAAAACGCCCGGAGCATACCCCCTGACACTCGATATGACGCTCGCCATGGCACTGGCCCGCGGCGGAGGCTTGACCGATCTTGGCAGCGCCAATCACATCAGCATCGATCGACACGGCGTGGAGATCAAACCTGACGACCTGAATTTCAAAGTAAAGCCAGATGATGTGGTAGACGTGGGAGAAAGTTGGTTTTGACCGACAGACGGCGGCCGCGCTTCTATCGAGGGTATCGATGAGTTTGATTCAGTTTTGGCGGATAATATGGGCAAGAAGACTGCTCATTGTCGCCGCTACCTTAAGCTGCGCTTTGGGGGCTTATGTCGTTACGCTTGTTGTTCCGCCGCGCTGGGAAGCACATGCGCGCGTTTTGCTGAACCTTCTGACTCCGGATCCCGTGACCGGCGAGACTGTTGGAGGCTCTGCGACGGGAACCTACGTTGCATCGCAAACGGAATTTGTTGAGGACTACAGTGTAAGTGGGTTGGCTGTCGATCGCTTGGGATGGGAACATGACCCCGAATTCATCGCCAAGTATCGGGCAAGGCCTGCCAAGGACCGCCGGGATCTTCGCCATTGGCTTGCCCAAACAATATCGGATCACACCAAAGCTGACGTTGTAGAGGGCAGCAACATCCTCGACATAACTTACACAGCAGAAACCCCGGAGGGCGCGCGCGTGATAGCCGACGCTCTTAGACAGGCATATTTGGATGCAAGCCTGGCGTTGCGTCGCGCGAATGTAAATCGCAACGCCGACTGGTTTGCGGATCAGGCCGTCAAAGCCAAAGCGGCGCTCGACGACGCAGGAAAGAAAGAATCCGATTTTGAGCGCGCCAACAACGTGTACATGGCCACTGACACGCTGGACCTTGACAGCGCGCGGCTGGCGGCGCTGGCTGCCCAAAACGGAGAAAATACGCTGCAGAATGCGGCGGGCTCTTCTGCTGCCAGTGTGCAACTGGCCGAGGTTAACGCAGAGATCGCTCAAATTTCGCAAACCTTGGGTCCGAATCATCCGCAGTTGCTTGCGTTGCAGGCGAAGAGAGCTTCATTGACCGCCATCGCGGCCCGAGAACATGCTTCCGCGGTCACCACATCTCGCAAGGGCGGCGCCACCAGCGCGCTCGATGCCCAGGCGGCGATTGTCAGCTCGAAGCACGACGCACTCGCCAAATTGAAGCAGCTGCAGGCGGAGGTCGATTTGCGCCGCGATTTGTACAATAAGGCCTCAGCCAAGGCGGCAGAGTTGCGTCAGCAAGCCGCTATCGAAGATGTTGGATTGACGCCGCTCGGGGCCGTTATCGTGCCATCTGCTCCCAGCTTTCCCAAAATGACCCTAATCATGTTGGGTTCGTTTGGCTTGGGCCTTACACTTGGCGTGCTGATTGGCGTATTGGTGGAGATGCTACGCCGCCGGGTCCGTGGACTG
>CAZCJI010000615.1:0-1589 GCA_964498625.1 uncultured Rhizobium sp. | reverse complement strand
AAAAAGGCGCGCCGTGAACTATGGCGCGCCTTCATCTTGTTTCGGGTTGCGGTGACGTTTAGGGCTTTGCTGCGTCAGCTGTCATGCGCAGCGCCGGTGTCTCGTTCGCGGCGGCCGGCGCAGTTTTCTTTTTAACGTCTGCCGCCACTGCAGTCTTGTGCGGCGCCGCTTTGACCGGCGTTGGCGCCGGCGTCGATGGCTTCTGCGCGGCGGGGGCGGGCGGGGCCGTGATCTTGGAAAGCTGACGCGGCGCGCCGGTGGCTTCGTGCGCAGCGCCCGGCTTCGGCTGGGCTGGCGGCTGTTGCGCCGCGACATTCACGGGCGCTTTCGGTATAGCGTGCACGGTCACCGGCACGGGCTTGGCATTGCCGGTTGTAACGCTGCTGCCGGCGGTGCTGTTGGTAGCCGTGTTGTTGCCGGCCGTAGCTGCCGTTTTTACAGGTGCCGCCGGCGGTGTCGCCGCGGGGGCACTTGCCGTCGCGGGCTCGTAGCTCGCGATCAGTGCAAGGTTCTGGGCGATCTTGGGATCGCTCGCGCCGGCAGTCTGAGCCTGTGTTATCAGCTGGTGCGCGCCCGCGGCATCGTGAGCCTGCATGCGCGACAGCGCGTAATTGTTCAGCACTCCCGGATCGCCGGGTTTGATCGCAAGCGCCTGGGTATAGGCGACACGCGCATTGGCGTAGTCGCCCTGCTGGTCATAAGCGACGCCCATCGCCGAATAGACCGTCCAGTCATTGGGGGAGAGCTGCATCGCGCGCTTGAGGAAATCGAGCGCATCCTTCGAGCGCCCCTGCAAGGCCAGGGTCTTGCCGTATTCGGAGACAATGCGCGGATCGTCCGGCGTCACCAGCATGAGCTGGCCCAGCGCCTTGGTCGCGCCCGGGTAATCGCCTTGTTCGCGTAGAGCCTTCGCGGCGCGGATCTGAACGTCCAGATCGGCGGCCATGCTGTTTGCAGAAGTGTTGCCCTTAGCCGCCGTCGTCGTTTTCGGAGCGGAAGGTTTGCTGGTACTGCTGCTGCTGGACATCAAACCCATGGTCGAGCAGGCGCTCAGCGACGATCCTAGAAGAAGGGCTGTGGCGAGTTTGGCGAGAGAACGGTCCATGGATGAGCCTTTGGGCAGAATGATCCATGGGTAGAATGAAGCGTCTGGGTCAATAAACCCTTAATTCGATTGAAGAATCGACAGAAACAGCAGGATTCTCACGCCCTTCCGGCGTCGACCTCGGCCTTGGCGGCCCGGCCCCAGTCCAGCATGGCCGGAAGCGCCATCATCCGGTCCATATAAGTCCGCACCGGTGCCGGCACCTCGATGCCATAAGTGATGAAACGCGAGACCACCGGCGCGTACATGCAGTCCGCGATGGAGAAGCGCCCGAACAGGAAGCCGCCGTCTTTTGCGTGGGCGCCCAGCGCTTCGCTCCACGCCGCAATGATGCGCGCGATCTGATCTTTGGTTTCGTCGCGTAACGCGGGTGTCGGCAGGCGGCGCGCGAAATCCATCGTGAGCTGCTGGCGGACATCGGGAAAGCCGGAATGCATCTCGGCCGCATAGGCGCGCGCGATGGCGCGGGTCTTCACATCGTCGG
>CAZCJI010000614.1:0-1592 GCA_964498625.1 uncultured Rhizobium sp. | reverse complement strand
TGCGCTTGCCGAATGCGACACGCGCGTGTAGGCGTGTCACCATCGACGCCAGAGCGCGTTCGGCCACGCCAATGGTGCGCATGCAATGATGGATGCGGCCCGGTCCGAGGCGACCCTGCGCGATCTCGAAGCCGCGGCCTTCACCCAGGATCATGTTCTCGACGGGAACCTTCACGTCCTTCAGTTCCACTTCACCATGGCCGTGCGGCGCGTCATCATAGCCGAACACCGGCAGCATGCGCTTGATGTGAACGCCGGGCGCGTCGCGCTCGACCAAGATCTGCGATTGCTGAGAGTGGCGATCGCCGTCTGTCGTGTTCTTGCCCATGACGATCATGATCTGGCAGCGCGGATCGCCGACGCCCGATGACCACCACTTTGTGCCGTTGATCACATAGTGATCGCCCTTGCGCACGATGCTGGTCGCGATATTCGTTGCATCGGAGGATGCAACGGCTGGCTCCGTCATCAGGAACGCCGAGCGGATGTCGCCGGCAAGCAAAGGCTTCAGCCATTTGTCCTGCTGGTAGGGCGAGCCGTAACGCTCCAGGACTTCCATATTGCCGGTATCCGGCGCGGAGCAGTTGAACACTTCGGACGCAAAGCCGACCCGGCCCATCAGTTCGGCGAGCGGGGCGTATTCGAGATTGCTCAGGCCCGCGCCGTGTTCGCTCTCATTGAGAAAGAAATTCCACAGCCCCTGCTTCTTCGCCTTGGCTTTCAGCTCCTCGACAACAGGCACGACTATCCAGGGATCGCCCTTCTTGCGCGCCTCGTCCATCTGCGCGTGATAGGTGGCCTCGGCAGGAAAGATATGCGCGTCCATGAAGTCGCCGACGCGCTTCATCCATTCCTTCTGTTTGGGCGAATAGTCGAAATCCATGTGTTCCTCCTCAGGGCGTTGCCCGTCGATTGCATTCGATAGCGGTGCCGGAGTGTAGACCTCACCCGCGCCGTCAACCAAGCCCGCGCGGGCGGCGAAATCGACGCGGAATTGACAGCGCCCGGGCGGGCGGGCAAGCAGCACCATGCTTCTGTGGGCCGGAATCGCGTTCCTTCTGATCGGCATCGCCAGCTTCGGCATTGACCGCCGGGCATCGCATTATCTCTACGACCATATCAGCGCGCGGCAATGGCGTTTTCTGGATTCGATCACCCATCTGGCGAAGGCATCGCACTGGCTGATCGCAGCGATCCTTGTGCTCATCGGCACGCGCTGGGCGATGGCACAGTGGGGATCGATCGATAATCTGGTTCTCGCCTCGCAATGCGCGGCCGCGTTCATCGCCAGCCTTGCGATCGGCAGCTTGATCCTGCACACGATCAAGCTGTTCTTCGGCCGTCGCCGTCCGCGTGACGATTTTGAGATGAAACTCTACGGTTTCATGCCGTTCAGCTTCGACCTCCAGTACAATTCCTTTCCCTCCGGCCATTCGCTGACCATCACCTGTGTTGCCGTGATTGCATCCGCCGTGTGGCCAACGCTGGCGCCCCTATGGTTCGCGATCGCGTTAGGCCTGGCACTCGTGCGCGCATTATTGACCGCGCATTACCTGAGCGATGTGTTCTTCGGGATCGGCGTCGGGTTGCTT
>CAZCJI010000613.1:0-1592 GCA_964498625.1 uncultured Rhizobium sp. | reverse complement strand
CCTCGGCAAGCTGCCGGGCATCAGACCGGGCCGGAGCCTCGCGTTCGGGCCGCAGATCTGGCCGCATCTTCTGGTGCGCGCGATGCTGTCGGAGCAGGTGTACCGGGCCCTGACGATCCTGGCTGGACATCCATATCACCGCGCGTAACTGACTTGTCATCCCCGGCGAGCATCGCGAAGCGATGCGAGGGAAGGGGACCCAACTTTTTCGCGCTCTGAACTAACAAGTTGGGTTCCCTTCCCCTCGCTGCGCTCGGCCGGGAATGACAAAGAAGGGCTATCAACCGTTTCTTAACCACAACGCGCGATGGTGGTGTGTCGCAATGGGACGTTTCCCATGGAAATCAAAAGCACGGGACGTGTCGAATCCGCCTCCGTCCGCCGCGTCAACAAAGGCGCGAGCGGCAGCGACTCCACGTTCAGCGTCGGCGCATCCGACACACGCGCGGCCGTTGCCGCACCGGGACCGCTGACCGCGCTCGATTCCATTCTCACGCTTCAGGGCATGGATGACTCGCTGAGCGGGCGTTCCAAAGGCTTGCAGCACGGCGAGCATCTGCTCGACATGCTCGATCAGGTGCGCGACGGGCTGCTCGCGGGTGGCATTCCACGCTCGACGCTCAATCGCCTGGCTGTGGCCGTCGGCCGCCGCCACGAAAGCTTTGCCGATCCGAAGTTGCAAACGGTTCTCGACGAAATAGAACTTCGCGCCCATGTCGAATTGGCCAAGCTCGAGATGATGGACAAGCGGGTCGCTTAGTCCAGCACGAAGTTATTTTGACAAGCCCTTGAGAGCTTTTTTGATCTCAAGAAGCTGTTCGCCCATCTCATCCATTCTTTGAATCTCGGGCGACAATGAACCCTTTTCCCATTCGCTAGGGATGTATTGCAGATACTCAGTCGTGTCAGTGCCCCAGCGTGGTCCTTGTTTGTTTAGCCTCGGCTCCAATATTTGAAGCAGTACCGCTTCCACCTCGTTTAAAGCGTCAGCGTTAGTGCCTCTGCTAAACGACTCAGGCTTTTGGTAATCCGAAATGCGTCCATTTGAATTAACGTCGCGAAGACCGAACCAAGAAAAGAACCGCCAGCGATCTCTTAGACCGCTTCGAGTATGGTTTTTTAGCCTTTGATAAAGGCGCTGATCTTGTCGGCCGCCGCTTTGGCCAACGTATATTGGTTCTCGAGCACTTGTGAACAGGACGTAGACCGCGATTTGCATGCAAAAATTTGTGACACGCGGGCGGTAAGTCTGCATAGCGTAGCCATTCAATTCGCCGTTCTGTCCGGATCGATTCCAAAGAATATGATCGCGATTCCAGAAATGACCGAAATTTCGAATTGCAATCATCAATCAATCCCCAGCGTTGCACGCCAAGATTGATTGATGAGTCGAAGCTAAATGTCCAGCAACAGACGCTGCGGGTCTTCGAGATTCTCCTTCACGCGCACCAGGAACGTGACGGCTTCGCGGCCATCGACAAGGCGGTGATCATAGGAAAGCGCCAGATACATCATCGGGCGGATCTCCACCTTGTTGTCGATGGCGACCGGGCGCGGCTGGATCTTGTGCATGCCGAGGATGCCGGACTGCG
>CAZCJI010000612.1:0-1616 GCA_964498625.1 uncultured Rhizobium sp. | reverse complement strand
CTACAAAAAATTACATCTCGATACGGTTACTTATAAAAGTAAGCTGTCTGCTCAGATTAACCTATGTGTTGGATGCCGGCATGGGAACCTTAACCTCGGTATAGGTCGAAGATTTACTGCTATGAAGAGGTAATGTAGCCTCATTTGCCACAGGATCATTGGGTATTGATCCCGGGAAAAGGCAGGATTCCGGGGCCTTGAGCGGGGATATCAAAGCAGAGTGAGTGCTGTCGCGGCTAAGGTTGAATGGGTGAGGGTTAGGGTGAAATCGTTTCAGGAAAATACCTTATTTCGGGGCTCGGATGCACTTTTGGCCTCGCGCTCGTCACATCAGGCTCGCTCTGATAACCAAGACATTCGCGGAAGTCAGCCGCCGCATGACACCAGAGAGGAAGCTGGAAAGTTGGAATTTGAGAAGATTGTTGACAATATCTGTGAGCTGCCTTGGGAAAACATCAGTTCGGAAGATATTCTGAACGTTGCGCTCGCTTACTACTTCTTTTCAATCCAATTCCGAGAGAATCTGGAGATTGCCTGCCGTCTATTTCCGGACGATGAGGCGTTGAAGCGCCTGCACAAAGAAGAATGCAACACCGATAATCTTTCGCCATGGGAAGATGTTGCCGAAGACGGTGAGATGCTGAACCATGACGAATTCATGAGGCGGCTACTTCTTTTGCGTCCGGTTGCAAACGCGGATGCGCTGGAGCGTGCCGGAGAGCTGTATTTGGCGCAGATACGCCACATCGACGATAAAACTCGAGCAAAAAGCATTGCGAGCTACGAAGACGGTGGGCTGGCGCGAGTCTTTGGCGCGATGTTGCGCGCCAGGACGTGGGAAGGTGCCGGCCAGTTGGCGTTCAAACACTTCTTGGAAAAGCATATTGAGTTTGACTCCCCTGAAGAGGGTGGGCACGGCGCGCTGAGCCGGCACCTCATGGCGGATGATTCGATATTGCCGTTGTGGTCCGCATTCGAGCATATCCTTCAATGTGCGGTGTCTGTCTTCGCGAACGCTGATGTGCGAAAGGGATAATCCTCCACGTCTTGGCGTTTTTTGCGTCCCGTTGGCTGGACTCAGAAATGCGCAATGAGACGATCGCGGTTCATGGTGGGTATACGGCCGATGCTACAACGAAGGCTGTCGCCGTCCCGATCTATCAAACCGTCGCTTATGAGTTTGACAGCGCCGAACACGGAGCGGCGCTGTTCAACCTCGAGGCCGAAGGCCACCGCTATTCGCGCATCAGCAATCCGACGGTAGAGGTTCTAGAGCGGCGCATTGCGATGCTCGAAAGCGGAGCGCAGGCCATATGCGCGGCATCGGGACAAGCTGCTCTCTACTATGCAGTTCTGAATTTGGTGCAGTCGGGTGCAAATATAGTTTCCGTGCCTCAGTTATACGGAACCACACACACTCTGTTTTCTCATCTCTTGCCGGGTCATGGAGTCGAGGTCCGGTTTGCGGCGAGCGACAAGGCAGTTGATGTCGATAAATTGGTCGACCAGAAAACACGCGGCGTATTCTGTGAAAGTGTTGGAAACCCTGCCGGAAATGTCTGCGATATCAAATCGCTAGCCGATACCGCCCATAAGCATGGCATTCCACTCATTGT
>CAZCJI010000611.1:0-1625 GCA_964498625.1 uncultured Rhizobium sp. | reverse complement strand
CGAGACCCGGCGAAACAGTCTGGCTTGCGGCAACACCTGAAACAAGGCTGGCTGCCGCAAAAAAAGCAAATATCCTGAAATTCTTCATTACTTTTGAGCCTTTGTGAAACCTCGGGGGGAAAATGGTATCGGTTAAGATAAAAAGAAAATCAAGAAAAACCAATGAAAATGAGGCGAACGATACGCCATAGTACAATTTACAGCGGCAAAAGAAACGAAAAAGGGCGAATATCCCCTGAGACGCTTGCTACAACGAAGCGAAAGCTGACTCAGGCGATGTGCTTCTTGCCGTTTCCCGTTGGCGTGGCCGAAATAGTCTTCTTGTCCGGATTGGAAGAGATGAAAAAGCCTGCAGATGGATTTTGAAAAATCAGTGGATCGCCGCAGCTGTTCTTCTGAGCGAGAAGGTTCTCTCAGTACTAGGCCGGCGCTGCGCCGTCGAACTTCCACCTTCCATCCTCAACGACAAAATTGAACATCACCCATTTCACTTGTCCCTGAGCCGATGTGTTTGTTAGGTTGATCCATCTCACATGCGACACCGCACTGCTGGTTCCCATCGCTTTGAGAATCTTGGCGGCGTCCGGATGTCTGTTTAAAGCTCGGACAAGAAACTGATATCCCTTCTTCGTCGAAAGAAGGTGGATTTGACCTCCATTTCTATTCTCAACGGCAGCGAGCAAATTTTGCAGCGTCGATCGCAATATCATGACTTGCTGATTTTGAGCGCTAGCCAGCGAAGACGCCAGGATGATAAGGAGGAATAGAATTACGGAAGGAGAGGGACGAAGTCGTAGTCTCATCATAATTCGCGGCAGTGCGATGTTATGACTTGGGGTTCTGTCGCTATTTCCTAACTTGGTATCCATAGTCCCGGCTAGTTCTTGGCTCGGCGTGCCTTTCTTTTTGCCGGGGAACGGCGGGTCTTCTTTTTACTCTTCGTTTTTAAGCGTGCGGTTTTCGCCGACCTCACTTTTTTCCACAATGGGGAAAGTTCATGTGCGGAACAGTAGGCCTCGATGAAAGGGATATTCAGCAACGCGTAGGAATTCTTAAGAATATTCTTGACATCGGTGAGATGCTTGTCTGGGTGGCCTTCTTTGTAGTACTCCAGTTTTCGAAGGATCACGTATTCGGGCGGCGCCACCGAAAGAGTGATACCTTGAAATTCGATCTTCTTTATCCGTTCCATTCCCCACAGGTGAAGTTCATTCTCCCCTTTTAAATAGATGTCGGCATTGAAACCGGATTGAAGGTGAATGAGGTTGAAATGTCCCCGCTCGGATCGGAGCATCTGATCCCGGATCACTTCGACAGGAGCGACATAAAACTCTTCCGCCGGAAATGCGGCGACAAAATTCATCACATCGGATGGTCCCAGCTCGAGAACGATGTCGATATCGTGCGTCAGGCGCGGATCACCATAGACGATCGAAGCGGCCGAGCCCGTGATCATGTAGCTCAGCTTCTGATCGTTGAGCCGTGAAGCGAAGATGGCGAAGAGATTGGGTTGTTGGTTCGTAATTTTTTGTTCTTAGTTCTTAGTTCTTGGTGCTGAGTTCTGGGTCCGGAATCCAAGTTCCGGGGTCCTGAGTCCGGACATTGGACCTTGGACTCAGGACTCT
>CAZCJI010000610.1:0-1625 GCA_964498625.1 uncultured Rhizobium sp. | reverse complement strand
AAGGAATTGTCGGCCGTGTTCACCAGCGGCAAGCCGCGCGCGCATGAAAGCGCAAAGGCGCTCGCGCCCAACGCGGAACTGATCGCCGATCCGCTGTTTGTGGAAGCGCCGCTCGCAAGTCCGCGCATTCCCTTGCTGCGCATGAAGGTGCCCAAATGGGCGGTGGTCGCGCGCATCCTCTGGCACGCCGGCTATCATCCGGAGATCGAGAACTATCGCCGCGCGAAATCGCGCGCCGCCACGGCCGCCGCCATTCTGATGCACCGCGCGCGCGAGGACGGACAGGCGGTGCTCGTAGCCCACGGCTATTTCAATTTGATGATCGGCCGCGAGTTGCGCCACCGCGGGTTTACGAAAACCGGCTCCCATCGCGCGCAATACTGGAACGCCGTGACGTATGAGAAAAAGCTCTGAGCCAAGCGGCCTGTCGCTCTGCACCAGCCAATATCGTCATAGCCGGCACAAGCCCGGCCATAACGATTGAGGAGATGGTTCAAATAAAAGTGCGGATCGCCTTCTACTGCACCAGCGACACGCTGCCCGATTGTGCACAGCCCTTGTAATCAAGGCCGGAGAACACGGCGTTGCCAACGTCTTTCCCCACTGCGGTCCCATAGTAGATGTTGTAGGTGCTGGTACCGTTGGAATCGGTCAGGGAGAACGTCGTCGCGGTCTGTTTGAACGTGACGGCGTCGCTGCCGGCGCCGACGCCAAGGATCGTGCCTGATGTTCCATTGGCGCCGGTCACGACGATGGGATCGCCGCTCCCACTGGTTGCGGACAGTGTGATACTGCCCGAGCCCTTCTGGCTCTGCGTTGCGGTGAATTCTCCGGTGGTCGTGCTGCTGGCGTCGTTCGCCGGAACGAGCGTCACGCTCGTGACCTGGCCTTGTCCGTTGGTGACGACGCTGAGCGTGGGCTGGCAGATCGTCGTGGACTGAAGCAGATAAGTACCCGACAGGAGTGGGTATTTGGAACCGGGCCGTCCGGCACCCTGCGCCATGACGGGGATCAAGAAAATCGCCGCGCTCGCGGCTATGACGGATTTCCACATGACAAAAATCTCCTCTCAACATGGCATCGACGCGTACCCGTAAGCGATACACGCTGGGATTTCAGGACAGCGGACGGCCAGCCGCAAGCAGCGCTAGGCGTGGGTGATGCAACGATGCCAATTGTTCATGCAGAGGACGGGAACAAGAAATCTCTTGCGCGGAGGGGGCCGGGCTGATACTTAAGAGAATGCTTAACTATCAACCGCAATCTCTGGACCTTGTTTTTCAGGCGCTGGCAGACCCGACCCGGCGGGGAATGGTCGCGCGTCTCACGCGCGGGCCTGCCTCGGTCAGCGAACTTGCGGAGCCCTTCAACATGTCGCTGCCGGCGGTCGTGCAGCATCTGCAGGTTCTGGAAACAAGCGTCCTGGTCACATCGGAAAAGGTCGGACGCGTGCGCACCTGCCGCATCGAACCGAAGATGATGATGACGGCCGAGGACTGGATTTCGAGCCAACGCGCGAGCTGGGAGGCACGCCTCGACCGGCTGGGCGAATATCTGAAGGTGTTGCAGGCGAAGGAGAAGAAACATGGCCGCAAGCACTAAAGAGATTCTGGTCGATGTTCCGG
>CAZCJI010000609.1:0-1629 GCA_964498625.1 uncultured Rhizobium sp. | reverse complement strand
GATTCATCGAAACCGCGCGGCCAAAGCTGGTGACACCGCGTTCGCCGGCGAATGTTTTCCTGACAAAACGCGGGACACCGTTTGCCTCGGTCACGCTGTGGTTGCGGATCAAAAACCGGGTCCGGCGCGCGGGTGTTTCACGCAATGTCACACCTCACATGCTCCGGCATAGTTTCGCAACGCACCTGTTGGAGCATGGCGCGGATCTGCGCGTGATCCAGGAATTGCTCGGCCACGCGAATATCAGCACGACCGAAATTTACACGCACGTGACGGGAAACCGGCTGCGGGACATCCACCGAAAGTTTCACCCGCGCGCTTAGCCAACGACGCAGTAAACTTCGGGGAGCGCAGCCGTGAAAAAATCAACGGCCACGCCGACCGCTACGCAATTATTGGAGACGTGCGCGGTAATACCGTAAGGTCAAGTTTGTCGCGGCCGCATCCACGTAAGAAATATTGGTGGAACCACTCGTGTTCGTATAAAGCGGAGACCAGTTCTTAAAATCCGTCGTGGCTTCAATCACGCAATTGGAAGTGGCGGGCTTGAGCAAATTCAGGCGGAAGCCTCCGCTGATCATTCCGCACTGAGACGGGAGAAGATTCACGTTCGAAATCACGGTGGAAACCGGGGTCCCGAGAACCACCAACAACGCGTTCCCACTCGTCACCGAGCCGCCGTTGTTTTGAACTTTTACTGAATAGTAACCTCCATTCGCGGAGGACGCGTTCGTTATCGTCAAAGTGCTGATGGTCGTGCCCAGGATGGGAACGGTCACGTTTGCCACGTGAGCATTTGTGAGATCCTCCCCATTCAGGCGCCAAGAAATTGTCAAAGGCGTCAGACTCAAGCCCACGGTAGCCGTGAAAGTGGCAGTGTCTCCGTTTTGGACAGTCACGCCCAATGGCGGGACAGTGATCAAAGGCGGCAGTCCATACGCACACGCGTCTTTTGCACTCAAAATGCCAAAAAACGCCAAGCAGATAACCGCTTTCTGTAACCAACACGAATTGACCTTTAACTTCAGTTGCATGTGTCAAGACACCGAAAGCTAGTCCCGTGCCCAAAAATTAGAATTTATAGGTCAATTTGAGACGGAAAGTCCGGCCATCCTGGGGGATGACGTTCTGTTGATGAAAACGGCTGGCCGGGTCGAAGTAACTTGTGTCGAGGAGATTATACACGCTGGCCGAGGCTTCCAGGTTCTTTATGAGATTTTGGCTGAAGAGCGTGAAGTTCACGACAGCGAACCCCGGCGCGTCCGCTGCTGAGACAGTGCTGCCCGAAAGATCGGTGAAAATCGTGTGGCGGCTGCTGGTGTATTGAACTTCCAGGCCGGCGAAAATCTTGTCTTTCAGCAGCGGCGCACTCGCGTTGAACTTGATCATGTGCGTCGGGGAATCCACGAGGCCGGCATCGCTGTCGCGGTTTTCCGTGTGTTGCAGGGTATAGCTCAGGCGGGTTTCAATTCCGTTCTGCCATTTCCCGCTCAACGCCAATTCCGTCCCGAATGTTTCCGCATCAAAATTGGTAAATATCCCGTTGCGAAAATCGATCAAATCGTCCATGCGATTGTAATAACCGGAAACGGACGAGCGCAGGTATTGATTAATCCCCTGTTCGTAGAC
>CAZCJI010000608.1:0-1629 GCA_964498625.1 uncultured Rhizobium sp. | reverse complement strand
CCCGCAGATGTACATGGCCCAGTTCCTCGAATTGCTCGACGAAACAATATTGCGTTTTTGTTTTACGATTTTCTACATTTCGCGGATCGCTACTGCCAGCCCTTGTCAGGATCGCTGCCCCTAAACAGCCTCCACCGTTGTCACGCCGGGCATCATCTTGATGGCGTTGCGCAGCGCAGCGCTTACGACCTGGCGCTTGGGAAGCGCGATCTCGACTTCCTCGCCGGCGTGGCCGGGCACAACCAGCGTGACGATGCCCTTGCCGGGTTGCTTGAGTTGAGAGGCAATCGGGCCGAGCGCGGTTTCGTTATCGATATAGATCCGCATGCCCTCTCCTGCCTGCGCCGAGGCCACGTCGAGATCGGCGATGGAGGCGGCGCGGAGTTTCAGATCGTCGCCGTCCCAATCCGCGCTCGCGGTGACGAGCACCGACTTGCCTGCCTCCAGCAAAGGCCGCGCGGCCTGCAACACTTCGGGAAACAGCATCACCTCGAACATACCGGTCGGATCGGAGAACGAGACGAACGCATAGGTCTGGTCGTTGCGGCCACGCCGTTCGGATTTGCGGATCATCGTGCCCGCGAGCACTGCTTTGAATGACGACCGGCGGCGATCCTCCATCAGCGAGGCGATGCTGGCAGCACCGAGGCGTTTGAGCACGCCGGCATAGGAGTCGAGCGGATGGCCGGAGAGATAGAAGCCCATCGCGCCGAACTCCTCGCTCAGCCGCTCATGTGGCAGCCAGTCGGCGACCGATGCGAGGCGCACATCTTCGGTCGCCTCCGCAGGGCCGCCGAATAACGTCGCCTGTCCCACCTCGCGCTCGCGCGCGTTGCGCTGCGCACTGGAGAGCAGCGCGTCAGACGATTCCACCATCTGGCGGCGGTTGGGATTGAGCGTGTCGAACGCACCGGCGCGCGCGAGGCTTTCGAACGCGCGCTTGTTGACGAGTTTGGGATCGACGCGGCGCGCGAAATCGGCCGGGCTACGGAACGGGCCGTTTTCGACACGATCCGCGATCACCACATCCATCGCCTGCTTGCCGACACCCTTCACGGCGGCGAGCGCGTAATAGATCTCGCCCTTCTCCGCGCTGCACGAGAACACGGAGTCAGACCGGTTGATGTCGGGCTGCAGCACCTTCACGTTCAGGCGCTGTGCTTCCTGGCGGAAGATGTTGAGGCGGTCGGTGTTGCCGATATCGAGCGTCATCGATGCGGCGAGGAATTCGACCGGAAAGTTCGCCTTCAGATACGCCGTCTGATAGGCGACCTGCGCGTAGGCTGCGGCGTGACCCTTGTTGAAGCCATAGCCTGCGAACTTCGCCGCCTGCTCAAATATCTGCTCGGCGATGGAGGAGATGATCCCCTTCTCGCCCGCGCCCTTGATGAAGCGGTCGCGGTGCACGGCCATCTCGCTCGCGATCTTCTTGCCCATCGCGCGGCGCAGAAGATCGGCCTCGCCCAGCGAATAGCCCGCAAGCTCGCGTGCGATGTTCATGACGTCTTCCTGATACGTCATGACGCCGAACGTCTCCTTCAGGATCGGCTCAAGCGTGGGATGCAGATATTCCGGCGGCTCCTTGCCGTTCTTGACCGCGATGTATTTCGGGATCGAGTCCATCGGGCC
>CAZCJI010000607.1:0-1630 GCA_964498625.1 uncultured Rhizobium sp. | reverse complement strand
CATCGTCGAAGGCGTGAGCGCGAAGGATCTCAAAAGTCTCGCCGACAATGCCAAATCGAAGATCGGCTCCGGCGTCGTCGCGTTTATCGCCGTCGATGACGGCAAGGCATCGCTGGTGGTCGGCGTCACCGACGATCTGACCAAGAAATTCAGCGCCGTCGATCTCGTGCGCGCGGGCGCGGAAGCGCTTGGCGGCAAGGGCGGCGGCGGACGGCCCGACATGGCGCAGGCCGGCGGCCCGGACGGCGCGAAGGCGAAAGACGCGCTTGCCGCGATCGAGCGCCGCCTCGCGGGTGGAGGCGGATAACGCCGATGGCGCTTGTCGAAGATTATCTCACTACGCCGCGTCACAAAGCCTATGTCGTTTTGGAAGGCGGGCGCACCGGCGGCATCATCGGGCATGCTGTTGAAGGCATTCTGATTACGCTGATCGTCAGCAACGTTCTGGCCTACACGCTGCAAAGCATTTCTTCGGTGGATGCGCGGTTCGGCGGATTCTTTTCCATTCTGGAATGGGTGTCGGTCGCGATCTTCACGGTCGAATATCTCGCGCGGCTTTGGACGGCGCCCGAAGATCCGACGACTCCCAAAGGCGAGATGAGGGGGCGCATCGCGTTCGCGCTCAGGCCGATGATGGTCATCGACTTCCTGAGCATCGCGCCGGCCTACATCGCGCTCTTTATTCCGTTCGTCGATCTGCGCTTCCTGCGGCTGATCCGTCTGCTCAGGCTTCTCAAGATCGCGCGCTATTCGCCGGCCCTGTCGACATTGGCGCAGGTTCTCGCCGAAGAGCGCCGCGCTCTTTACGGCACGGTGTTGCTGCTTTTGATTGCGATGGTGTTCGCGGCCGCTGCCATGCATGTGGTGGAGGGCGGCGATCCCACGGCGAACGTCGCGTTCAAGACGATGCCGGGCTCGATGTATTGGGCGATCACGACGCTCACCACAGTGGGTTATGGCGATGTCACGCCGACGACGTGGCTCGGACGGTTCATCTCCGGCATCACGATGATCGTGGGTCTCGGCCTTTTCGCATTGCCCGTCGGTATCGTGGCGACAGGCTTCGTCAATTCGATCCATCGCCGCGATTTCGTCGTGACCTTCGGGATGCTGTCGCGCGTGCCGATCTTCCGTGGCATCGATGCCCAGATCATCGGCGAATTGATGGTGATGCTGCGCGCCCGCGCGGTGAGCGCCGGCACCATCATCTCGGCCACCGGTGCGCGCGCGGATGCGATGTATTTCGTCGTGTCCGGCGAGGTCGAAGCCAATCTCGCCAACCGGCGCATCCGTTTCCGCTCCGGCGATTTCTTCGGCGAGATGGCGCTGCTGGAAGAGACGATGCGCGCCGCGACGGTTGTCGCGGTGGAGGCATCACGTGTGCTCACACTCTCCGTCGACGACTTCAATCATCTGCTGACCAAGCATCCGGGTTTGATGCGGCGCATCCACAAGATGGCCGCCGCGCGCGCCGAGGACATCGCGCAGGCGGGCGCCATCTCGGAAGCCGAGATCAAGGCCGCGCGCCGCATGCGCAAACGCGCGGAGCGCAGCTCCGACGCCGAGCCGGAAGCAGGCTAGGACTTGCAGTAGACGCAGAGCTTGTTGCCGGTCGGATCGCGCAGATACG
>CAZCJI010000606.1:0-1634 GCA_964498625.1 uncultured Rhizobium sp. | reverse complement strand
CGACGTTGGGCACAACCTCATACAGCATCAGCGCCTCGCTCGCGGGGCCGCGGCGCTCGCCGCAGCCAAGTACGCGCACCACCGCGACCTCGCGCCCGCGGGGCAAAGTGAGGATGTCGCCGATCTTCACTTCGACACTGGCCTTCTCGACGCGGATATCGTTGCGGCGGATGCGGCCCTTGGCGGCGGCCTCCTGGGCGAGCGCGCGTGTCTTGTAAAACCGCGCATGCCAAAGCCATTTGTCGATACGGATACGATCCGTCATTTCTTGAAGCGGGCCGCCAGGTCTGCGAGTGAAGCGGCTGAAGGTTTGGTTTTGCGTTCGACGGGCTTGGGCTCGCGCTTGGGCTGGCGATTGCGCACCGGCGCGTGACGCCACACGGTGCGAACGCCGGCATCGGCATCGGCGACTTCCAGAACGCGCCAGCCGAGCGTGGAGAGAATTTCCTTCATCTCGTCATTGCCGCAGCCGAGCAGCGACACGAGCTTCGGCAGCAGCACGTCGGCGGTCGTGCCTTCTTTGATGCCCTTTTCGAGTTCATCCTCCAGACGCTCCAGCATGTCGAAGCGGATGGCGCGCGTGGCCGCGACCTTGAATCCGCACGCCGCGAGAAATGCATAGGGCGCGCCGCTGTCGATCTCGAACGAGGTAAGGCCGGGTTGCGGATGCGCGGGAATCTGTTCGAGCCTCTCGCCCACGCCCCACAGCAGGCCGAGCAGAGACGCGGGTTCGGGACGCAACAGCTTCTGCATGTAGATCGTGCGCTTGCCGAACCACACGCCGAAGCCTTTGAGCGCGCGAATGTGCTGGCCGAGATTGTCGGGGAGGACGAGCAGCGCGCGGTCGAGCGATCCGAAATTCTCCACCATCTGATGCGCGATGGCGCGCGCGAAGCCGGGCAGCGATCCCGGCGCGCCGGCTTTCGCCTCGGCCGCGTCCCGCAACGCGAGCAGCGGCTGTAGACGGTCGGCAATGCGCTTCTCGATCCAGGCATCGAGACGACGCTGGATGCCCTCGCGCAGATCGGCGCGCAGGTTTTCATCGGCGAGCACGGCGACGTTCGGTGCCAGCGGCGAAGCGCCTGCGCTGAGTTGCGCGACGATGGCGCCGTCCCACCAGATGCGACCGTGCTCGCTGAGCGTGATCTTTTCATCGGTTGCGTCGATCAGACGTCCGGCGCGCGCGACGAACTCGCCTTCAAGGCCTTTGAGCGCCGCGGCGCGCAAGGTGCGGCCATGCACGCCCTCGGCGCGCTCATCGGGCGTGAAGCGGAACCCGTCGAGCTTGCCCACGGCCTCGCCGCCGATGAACACGCCGCCGGAATCGTCGAGTTTCAGATCGAGAATGTCGTCTTCGCGCATGCGCTTCATTAAAACAGAAGTGCGCCGGTCGATGAAGCGCAAGGTGAGCTGTTCATGCAACGCATCGGAGAGTTTGTCTTCCACCGCGCGCGTGACGCCCTGCCAGTGATCGTTGTCGCGTGTCCAGCCGGGACGGTGCGAGGCATAAGTCCATGTGCGGATCTGGGCGAGGCGGCCGGAGAGCGTGGCGACATCGCCTTCGGCGATATCGAGGCGTTCGATCTGCCGCGCCAGCCAATCGTCGGGCAGCACGCCGTCGTCGCCCATCAGGA
>CAZCJI010000605.1:0-1636 GCA_964498625.1 uncultured Rhizobium sp. | reverse complement strand
ACCAGGTGGTCGAGGGCGCGGAGCATCCCAAGCACACGATCACGTTCGAGATCGGTGAGCAGGTGCGCGTGGCCGACGGCCCGTTCACGTCGTTCACCGGCGTGGTGGAGGAAGTGGACGACGATCGTTCGCGCTTGAAGGTCGCGGTGTCGATCTTCGGTCGCGCGACCCCGGTCGAATTGGAATTCACGCAGGTTGAGAAGGTTTGATCTGCGCTTAACGCGGGAGAGCCGGCCAGGTTCGTTCGCACCGCAAACCGCTAAGGAGGCGGATGTAGAGTGGCAAAGAAGATTACCGGTTACGTCAAACTGCAGGTGCCTGCCGGCGCGGCAAATCCGTCGCCGCCGATCGGTCCTGCTTTGGGTCAGCGCGGCCTGAACATCATGGAGTTCTGCAAGGCGTTCAACGCCAAGACGCAGGACCAGGAAAAGGGCATGCCGATCCCGGTGACCATCACCGTGTTCTCGGACAAGTCGTTCACCTTCGCGATGAAGACGCCACCGGCGTCCTACTTCCTCAAGAAGGCGGCGAAGCTCAGCGGCGGGTCCAAGACTCCGGGCCGCGATTTCGCGGGCTCCGTGACCAAGGCGCAGGTGCGCCAGATCGCCGAGACCAAAATGAAGGACCTCAACGCCAATGATGTCGAAGCGGCGATGCTGATGATCGAGGGCTCCGCGCGCTCGATGGGCATTCAGGTGAAGGGGTAATCGTCATGACCATCTCCAAGAGATTCAAGAAGGCCGCTGAAGGCGTCGATACCAACAAGGCCTACAATGTCGAGGAAGCGGTGAAGCTGGTGAAGTCGCGCGCCACCGCGAAGTTCGACGAGACCATCGAACTCGCGATCAACCTCGGCGTCGATCCGCGTCACGCCGATCAGATGGTGCGTGGTGTCGTGGCGCTTCCGAACGGCACAGGCCGCTCGCTCCGCGTCGCGGTGTTCGCGAAAGGCGCGAAGGCGGAAGAGGCCAAGAAGGCCGGTGCCGATATCGTGGGTGCCGAAGACCTGTTCGAGACCGTGAACAAGGGCGAAGTGAACTTCGACCGGTGTATCGCGACCCCGGACATGATGGGTCTGGTCGGCCGTCTCGGTAAGGTGCTCGGCCCGCGCGGCATGATGCCCAATCCGAAGGTCGGCACGGTGACGATGGATGTCACGCAGGCGATCAAGGACGCCAAGGGCGGCGCGGTCGAATATCGCGTCGAGAAGGCGGGCGTCGTTCAGGCCGGCGTCGGCAAGGCAAGCTTCACCGAGGACGCGATCGTCCAGAACGTGAAGGCTTTCGTCGACAGCGTCGTCAAGGCAAAGCCGTCCGGCGCCAAGGGCGTCTACATGAAGAAGGTTTCCATCAGCTCGACAATGGGCCCCGGCGTGAAGATTACGCTGGGTTCTGTCGGCGCGGCGGGCGTGGAAGCGCATTAGAAAAAGTTCTTCATGGTGAGCTTGTCGCGCTTCGACAGGCTCAGCGTGAAGGGAAAGATGAAACCCTCATCCTGAGCTTGTCGAAGGATGGGGGGAGTGAGTTTCGAACCGGCGATGGTTCGAAAGACTGTCCGAGACCGCTGGTGCGCCCAATCTTGATAAGAGGGGGCGCTTAAACACCCAGCGCAGACAGGGTTCGAGTTGGACCCTGGG
>CAZCJI010000604.1:0-1639 GCA_964498625.1 uncultured Rhizobium sp. | reverse complement strand
GACGTTGTATTTCTCCGGATCGATGCCGAGCTTGTCGCGCGAATAGAGACACTGCGACGCGAAGGCCTCGTTCAATTCCCACAGATCGATGTCATCGACTTTCAAGCCGTGACGCTGAAGGAGACGCGGCACCGCGAACACGGGACCGATGCCCATCTCGTCCGGTTCGCAGCCGGCGACGGCCCAGCCCTTGAAGAGGCCCATCGGCTGAAGCCCGCGCTTCTCGGCTTCCTTGCCTTCCATGATGACGACGGCCGCCGCACCATCGGCGAGCTGCGAGGCGTTGCCGGCAGTGACGAACTTGTCCGGACCTTTGACGGGCGCGAGCTTTGCGAGACCTTCGAGTGTCGTATCGGGGCGATTACACTCGTCCTTGGTGACGACGTAATCGACAAGCGACTCCTCCTTTGTCTCCTTATTGACGACCTTCATCTTGGTCGCCATCGGAACGATCTCGTCCTTGAACTTGCCGGCCTGCTGCGCGGCAGCCATGCGGCGCTGGGATTCGAGGCTGTACTCGTCCTGATATTCGCGGCTGACGTTGTAGCGCTTGGACACGACATCGGCGGTGTCGATCATCGGCATCCAGTAGTCCTTATACATCTCGACGATACGCGGCTCCTGGCCACCGCCGCCGCCGCCCTGATAGGTGATCGAGTCCACGCCGGAGCCGACGACGATCTGCGCGCCGTCATCGATGACGTAGCGCGCCGCATTGGCGATCGCGTTGAGACCCGACGAACAGGCGCGATGCACCGTGACGCCCGAGGTCGTGACCGGAAGCCCCGCGAGCAGGGCCGCGCCGCGTGCGACATTGCCCGAGGCCGCGACGCAACCGGCGACGACATCCTCGACCTCCGCCGGCGCGACGCCCGAGCGTTTCACCGCATGCTCGACCGCATGTCCCAGCATCGCCATGTTCGACGTGTTGTTGAAGCCGCCTCTGGCCGCCTTCGCCAGACCGGTACGCGCATACGAAACAATGACTGCCTCACGCATCGAAGAATTCCTTTCCTAGTTCCGCCACAATCCACGTGCAGCCTTTGTTTGCGCTTTCCTGGGGAGGAAAACTATGGCCGCGACTGTTCAAACCAAAACCGGCGACGTGCTCGTCGACATGAACACCACGCCGCTGATCGACGTGATGCTGGTACTTCTGACCCTGCTGATCATCACCCTGCCGATGCAGACGCATGCCATCAAGATCGACACCGGACCCAGTAAGCCCGTAACGCCACAGGCGATCGTGCAATTGGGCATCGATTTCGATGGCGCAACGACCTGGAACGGTGTCGCGGTGTACCACGAGACGCTTGACGCCTATCTCGCGGACGCGGCGCGCAAGAGTCCGCAACCCAACATCGTCATACGAGCGGATCGGCTCACGAAGTATGACCGGGTCGCAGCCGTGCTCTCTCAGGCGGCACGCGCCGGCGAGACGCATGTCGGCTTCGACAACGTGTCGGAGGACTAGCCTCACTTCGCGTCCGCGAATTTCTTGCCGTCCGCGACGAGCTTTTCCAGCAACGCGGACGGCTTGAACTGCTCGCCCATCTTGGACTGGAAGTCCTTCATCCCGGCCAGAACCTTGTCGAGGCCGATCTGCTCGCCCCAGTACATCGGGCCGCCGCGATAGACC
>CAZCJI010000603.1:0-1645 GCA_964498625.1 uncultured Rhizobium sp. | reverse complement strand
TGTAGCCGAACAGCACGGGGTCATAGCCCAGCTTCGCCGCCTCGATGGCCCAGTTGGTATGCCGCCCGTCCAGGGGCGTGCCGTTGGTGCCGCTGCGATGGTTCTGGAGGTAGAGGCCGGTGTGCAGGCAGGCGCGGCTTGGGCCACAGGGGGCCGTATTGGCGAAGTGCTGGGCGAACAGCACCCCCTCCGCCGCCAGGGCGACCAGGTGCGGCGAGCGCACCATCGGATGGCCCAGCGCCGACAGACATTCGCCGCGCCATTGATCGGCGGTGATGAAGAGGATGTTCAGCGGTTTGCTCATGGTCCGCTATGGTAGCCGCATCGGGACCGAAACGCATCGCCAGACGTTATGCTACGTTCGCGCGACACGGAGGATATCCATGCAGCTTGGCATGATCGGTCTGGGACGAATGGGCGGCAACATCGTCCGCCGCCTTATGCGGGGCGGCCACAAATGCGTCGTGTTCGACCACAACCCGGCGCCCGGCGCCGAACTGGCAAAAGACGGTGCGAGCCCGGCGCGCGACCTGGCCGACTTTGTCGGGCAACTCGAAAAGCCGCGCGCGGTGTGGGTGATGCTGCCCGCTGGCGCGCCGACAGAGCAGACCGTCGAACAGCTGAGCATGTTGCTGGAAGCCGGCGATGTCGTGATCGACGGCGGCAACTCCTTTTATCAGGACGACATCCGCCGCGCGGCGCGATTGAAGACAAAGAATCTCCATTATGTCGATTGCGGGACCAGCGGCGGCATCTGGGGCAATGAGCGCGGATACTGCATGATGATCGGCGGCGAGAAGGATATCGTCGACCGCCTCGACCCGATTTTCCGCACGCTGGCGCCTGGGCCTGGCACTGTTCCCGCGACGCCGGGTCGCGAGGAGGCGGCCGATCGCGCAGCGCAAGGTTATGTGCACTGTGGACCGGTCGGCTCGGGACATTTCGTCAAGATGATTCACAACGGTATCGAGTACGGCATGATGCAGTCCTATGCCGAAGGCTTCGACATCCTGCGCCATGTTGCCGACGAGACCGTGCCGCCAGACCGGCGCTTCGATCTCAACCTTCCCGATATCGCGGAAGTATGGCGGCGCGGCAGCGTGATCCAGTCATGGCTTCTCGATCTGACCGCCACGGCGCTCAACCAGAATCCCGACCTCTCGAATTATTCCGGCTACGTGGAGGATTCCGGCGAAGGCCGGTGGACGATCATGGCAGCAATCGAGGAATCGGTCCCAGCCGATGTCTTGTCAGCCTCGCTGTTCGCGCGCTTCCGGTCGCGCGACAAGGACAGCTTTGCCAACAAGATGCTCTCGGCGATGCGGCACGGCTTTGGTGGCCATCTTGAGCCGAAGAAGCCGGGATGATCGTGGCATTCGACGTATCACTGGATGCAGAGGCGCTTGCCGAACGCGTGGCACGGTGGATGACCGGCCTCGCGCTCGCCAAGGACGGAATATTCGCCGTCGCGCTGTCTGGTGGCTCGACGCCGCGCGCGCTGTATCGGATGCTCGCTGGACCGCCATTCTTGAACGCGTTTCCCTGGGACCGGACACATTGGTTCTGGGGCGATGAGCGTTTCGTCCCGCACAGCGACGCGATGAGCAATTTCCGCATGGCGTCCGAAGCAATGCTGGCGCGCGCA
>CAZCJI010000602.1:0-1656 GCA_964498625.1 uncultured Rhizobium sp. | reverse complement strand
CGGCGCGCCAGGCATCGACATGCAGGGGCAAACCGTCGTTGCAAACGTCATTCGCAAGACGGCGGACTCCACCAACATCGTCGTGACCGCCAGCGATAATATATGGACCAGGACTCACGAGACTGTGCCGCAAGTCGATGTGCAGTTCGCTCAGCACTCGGGCGATAGCACTTATGAAGCCTCGGCCACACGGTACGGCAACTACGACGATTCCGTTGGCTTCGGATTTCACAACGTCACCGACGTTGGCACAGGCACGGTCATGCACCAAAGCGCGCACAATAGTGGCCGCGGTTCGGGTGGCGGCTTCACCGGCGCGGCGACCGTGCCTCTGTTTGGCGGTCAGTTCAAAGCGAACCTCGCGCTTCAGGCATCGCCGTTCCACTCGGCAGTTGCATATGCCGCGCCTGGCGACGATCAACTCATCACCGACAAGAGCGGGAGCAACAACGCCGAACTGGGCCTCCATTGGGACGGCAAGATCGGAAATACCGAACTCGAAACACTTTTTCTGCAACGACTCGGCCATCAGACCGATGCCAATGAATCGGTAGAAACTGGCGATGATGAGCTGTTCGCGGCGCATACCAACACCGGAGAATCCATCGCTCGCGCGACGCTGCGGTATCTGCCGATCAACACGTTGACGCTCGAAGGGGCGATCGAAGGCGCATATAACTTTCTCAACGGCACCAGCCGTTTCATCGACAACGGCACGAACATTCCGATCCCGTCCGGCAACGCCAGCGTGAACGAAAAGCGCGGAGAACTATTCGCTCAGGCGACGTGGAAAATATCCGACAAATTGATGCTGGAAGCCGGCATGCGGGCCGAGTTGTCCACCATCAGCGAGAAAGGCGATGTCACCCAGTCACGCACATTCTTCTATCCCAAGCCACGCGTGGTTCTTACCTGGTCGCCCGATGCACAAACGCAATTTCGCCTTCGTTACGAGCGCGTTTTGGGCCAGCTCGATTTCAACAATTTCGTGGCGTCGAGCAACTTGTCCTCGACGGGCGTGAATGCCGGAAATGCCAACCTCAGGCCCGATCAGCACGAACAATTTGAACTCTCGGCGGAGCGTCATTTCTGGGAAAAAGGCGCCATCGTCGTCACGCTGCTGCACGAGAAAATCAAAGACGTGGTCGATTATATACCGATCACCAATCTCAGCGGCACGTTCGATGCGCCTGGAAATATTGGCACCGGCAGCAACGATCAGGTCGATGTCGAACTCACGCTGCCCTTGGACAAGCTTGGCCTGTCGAATGGATTGATAAAGGCTACGAACATCTTCCGCTTCAGCAAGGTCCGCGATCCTGAGACCGGCGACAATCGCGTCATATCCGGCGAACGCCCGCAGGATATCGAGTGGACGCTATCTCAGGATATTCCCAGCCTGAAATCCACGTGGAGTATCTTCTATTTTAATTGCTGGGATGAGTATTATTATCGGCTTTCGCAAACGCGGCATCGCTCGACAATTCCGCCCTATTTGGAATTGACCTGGGATTACACGCCCACGCCGGACTGGACCTTCCGTCTGGCCGTTTATAATGCCGGCGCGTTCACATATGACGACACGCTTTACGACTATGCAGGTCCGCGCGCCTCGAACGGCCTCAGCGAAGTCGAACAGCTGTCGATCAAATCGCA
>CAZCJI010000601.1:0-1663 GCA_964498625.1 uncultured Rhizobium sp. | reverse complement strand
CGCGCGCCCATGATCTCGCGCCGGAACGGTTCGACCAGCCGCGGCCAGACGACGACATTGGTGATGCCGGTCTCGTCGCTCAAGGTGATGAACACCACCCCGGCATCGCCCGGCATCTGACGCGTGAGAACGATGCCCGCACAGGCTACGGAGTCACCGTCTTTGCATTGGGCTTGTATGCCGGCAATGCGGTCGCCAGTGACTTCCAGACAGCTTCGCACTCCTTCGCTTTGGAAAAGATCGCGCAGGAATTTCATCAGATGCGTGCGCAAGGACAGCCGCAGCATCTGGTAATCCGCGAGCACATGTTCGCTCTCCGGCATGACGGGAAGCGGCGCGATCTCTTCTTCTGGCTGCTCCTCGACGAATTGTGACGCAAACAGCGGCAGCGCGCCATCATCGGCAAGACGACGAACCTCCCAGAGAATTTCGCGCCGATCCTTGTTCAGCGACTGAAAACAATCCGCTTCGGCGAGAATGATCAGCGCCCGCTTAGGCAACTTCGCACGGCGGGCCACATCGCCGACCGCGCCATAGCGATTGTTGCGACATTGCACGATTGCTGTCGCCCACTTCTCGTGGAAGCCATCGACCTGCCGGAAGCCGAGACGCAGCGCGAGCCCGCCGCGGCTGTCCTGTTCCAGCGTATTATCCCATGCGCTGACATTCACATCGACGGCGCGCACCTCAACGTCGTGCTCTCTGGCATCGCGAACAATTTCCGCTGGCGCATAGAAGCCCATGGGTTGGGAATTCAGCAGCGCACACGCGAACGCGGCCGGGTGGAAGCGCTTTATGTAAGCGGACACATAGACCAGCAGCGAGAAACTGGCGGCATGACTTTCGGGAAAACCATAAGAGCCGAAACCTTCGATCTGCTTGAAGCAGCGCTCCGCGAAATCGAGCGCATAGCCCCGGTTGGTCATGCCGGTGATGAACTTGTCCTTGAAGGTGTCGATGGTGCCGAGATTCCGGAATGTCGCCATGGCACGGCGCAGACCGTTTGCTTCAGATGCGGAGAATTTTGCCGCCACGATGGCAAGCTTCATCGCCTGCTCCTGAAACAGCGGCACGCCCTTCGTTTTGCCCAGCACGTTATGAAGTTCGTCTGGCAATCCATGCTCGGGAGAAGGTTCAGGAAAGACGACAAGCTCTTCGCCCGAGCGCCGCCGAAGATAAGGATGAACCATTCCACCCTGAATAGGGCCAGGCCGGACAATCGCGACTTCGATCACCAGATCATAGAACTCGCGTGGCTTGAGACGCGGCAACATGCTCATCTGCGCGCGGCTCTCGACCTGGAATACACCGATGGCGTCGGCCTTGCACAGCATATCGTAAACCTGAGGGTCTTCCTTCGGCACCGTCGCGAGATCGTAGACTTTTCCCTCGTGCACTCTCATCAGATCGAATGCCTTGCGCACGCAGGTGAGCATCCCGAGGCCCAGCACATCGACCTTCATCATCCGCACCCGGTCGATGTCGTCCTTGTCCCATTCAATGAAATGGCGGTCCTCCATCGTTGCGGGACTGACCGGAACGGTTTCATCCAGACGATCATTCGTCAGAACGAACCCACCGACATGCTGCGAAAGATGGCGCGGGAAACCGATGAGTTCATTGGCAAGCCGCACGGTGCGAAAGATCGTCTGGTTGAAGGGAT
>CAZCJI010000600.1:0-1671 GCA_964498625.1 uncultured Rhizobium sp. | reverse complement strand
CGGGTCCCTGGGCGGCCGTTACATCACGGCGATGGATGTTGGCGTGCTTCCGGTTGATATGCCGACAATCGCTCGCGTGACTCGCCATGCGGCCGGATTCGATCAGCCGGGAAAACCCGCCGGCGATTCCGGACCGCCGACAGCGCTGGGCGTGTTCGTCGGCCTCAAAGCTGCAATCAAGCATCGCCTCGGCGTCGATACCGCCAAGGGCCTCAGAATCGCGATACAGGGTCTTGGCAAGGTCGGCATGAATCTTGCGCAGCGTCTACACGAAGAAGGCGCGTCGTTGATCGTTTCTGATGTGCATGCCGATCATGTGAAGAGAGCCGTCGATCGCTTCAGCGCGAAAGCGGTGTCGACAGCGGACATCATCGCCGCGGAATGCGATGTGTTCTCGCCAAATGCGCTGGGCGCAATTCTAAATGACAAGACAGTGCCAAAGATACACGCACGCGTGATCGCGGGTGCCGCCAATAATCAATTGGAACGCGATGAAAACGGCGAGGCGCTGAAATCGCTCGGCATCCTTTATGCGCCAGACTATGTGATCAATGGCGGCGGCATCATTCGCGTGGCGGGACAAATTTTCAATTGGAGCGATGCGGAGGTGGATCGTCGTGTTCTTGGCATCGCCGGCACGCTCGATGAGATTTTTCGCCGCGCCGACGCGGAGAATGCATCGACCAGCGCAGTTGCCGACCGCATGGCCCGGGAGCGCATCGCAGCGGCACATAACATTTCTGCGAAAGCGGCGGAATGATCGCCTAGACGGCCGTGCCGAAGAAATGCGGCCAAAGTCCGACAACGCCAATCAGGATAAGATAGATTGCGACAAGATAGTTCAGCAGGCGCGGAACGATCAGAATCAAGATGCCGAAGATCAGCGCGATGAGCGGCTGAACGATTAAAATATCGATGCCCATGATCGGGTGCATATCTTTCTCCCTGGAAGATGAATTCGCGTTTACAATCCCCGCGGTGGCTTGTCATAAAGCGCCCGGAAATAATCGCTCATGCCGCGCGCTTCGAGCCACTGCTTGAAATGCGCCGGCGTGTAGCTTTGTTCCGCCCACTCCAATAGTGGCTTACCGTTCGCCTGTTCTCGTGCGTATGGCAAAAATTCGCGCAGCCAGCGCTGGTGCTGTTTGGGAAAATGCAGGTATGGCCAGCGCGAGAACTGCTTCACCGCGTCGTCATAAGCCTGCCATCCCTTGCGATGAACAATATAGAGCGCACACACAAAGCTCGTCCGATCCTGCCCGCCGGAACATTTCACCAGAACCGGTTTGTGCGCGGCTTCAAGGAAGCTGAGCATCTTCGTAATGTGCAGCCGCAACACGAGGTTGCGCGAATTCAGCGGCAGATCGAGATGTGTCACACCGAGTTGTCCGGTGACTCGCTTCTCATAATGCCACCAGCGGAATTTCGGATTGGGTCCGCGCAGATTTAATACCGAGCGGATGCCATGCCGTTTCAGGAACGGTCCTAATAATCCGCCATAGGCTTGTGCGGAGCGCGCGATCTCTCCGGGTACGACCCAGTGGAAGTTATAGAGAACGTCGCCCGGAGATCGCATGGCCCGACCGGTCAATGACCGGCTGCCTCCCTGAGCACCGTGCTGACATCGCGCCGGGCGTCGGCCGATCCACGCCGTTCGTACTTGTTGATCGC
>CAZCJI010000599.1:0-1676 GCA_964498625.1 uncultured Rhizobium sp. | reverse complement strand
CACATGGTGCACAAGGTCGTCGATACCGCGATCCAGCTCCACGGCGCGCTGGGCTACAGCCAGGATACGCCGCTGGCGTCTTGGTATACGCACATCCGCTCGCAGCGCCTGGTCGACGGGCCGGATGAAGTCCATCGTTGGACCGTCGGCCGCAACGTCATCAAGGCCTATGAGAAATTCGGCACAACGGCGAGTGCTGCGGGCGGCGATCTGCTCTGACTGTTACGGCGTAACAATGCCAACCATCTTCACGACCTCGAAGTTCGAGCCCTTCACCTGGCCGAGTTCGCCGACGAGATGATCGTTGTTCCAGCCGTCATTGGGAGCGCCTGAGATATACCAGTTGCTCCCATTGTCGGCGACCATCATGCCGTAGGTCTTCAGTGCCTGGAGGATCGCTTTTGTTTCGTTGCTGAAGCTGGCCGGGATCTGATAGCTCGCCTTCAGGCGCACGCGCATGCCCATGGGTGGAAGATCTGGGTTGGTGTCGTTCGATGCCCAATGGTTGGCTGGCGGAACATAGGCCTCGCGCGAATGCGCGACGGTGAAACGTAGCGCATGGGGGATTACGCCGGTCGTCGCCTCGTCAAAGCGCGCAAGGCCCGGAAAAATCGGCAAACCCGCCGCGTCCGCGCTGGTCCAGCCCGGTTTCTCTGTTGGGCGCACGTCATCGGAATCCAGATGGAAGAGCGCAGCCGCATCGGCTTTCCACTGCATCTTCTGAAGCGGAAAGGCGCGATACATCTCGTACATGCGATTGGTATCGCGATCGATGACGATCACATGACGATCGCCGCCGAATTTTTTGCCGTTGACCTTTTGGCCCTCGATCGGCGCATCGGGTGGAACGGGAAAGGGCCCCTTGTCGCTTTCGTCCTTGTAGGCCTTCAGTTTGATCTTCACGTATTGCTGGGAGTCCGGGACGACGACGTAGGGAATGCCGATGATTGCGCCCTTATAGGTGCCGCTGCCGAAATCGGGGTGCAGGCCGGTGCTCAGGCCGATGGACGCGATCAAATTGTCCGAATCGGGATCGACATCCGACTGCAAAATATCGGTGTTCCAGGCGTTGTCGGCCGGAAACGGCACCGCGCCATTGAGATTGGCGTTCTGACCGAGATCGGCTCCGGCCATGTCGCCATATTGCCATGCCGGATGCGCTTTCTTGTGCGTGGCAAAGGTTGGCTGAATAAGAGCAACCGACAGGACAGCTGTCACGAAAGCATGCTTCATAGCGTCACTCCTTACGAAGCGCGCCCCCTTGATACGATCATCCCATCGCCGATTGCCACCGGCAAGGCGGTCCAGTCTTAAGAATGGGTTGCCCGCGTCGTTCGCATCCCCGATAATCGCCCACGCAAATTCCCAAAGAAAATCATGAGCAGAAAAACTCTACCCGACGCGAAAGCCGCGCTCGACGGCCTGCTGTTCGACGGAATGACGATCATGGCCGGCGGGTTCGGGTTGTGCGGTATTCCCGAGAATCTGATTTTTGCGCTGCGTGACTCCGGCGTCAAAAATCTCACCGTGATTTCCAACAATGCGGGCGTGGATGATTTCGGCCTGGGTCTGCTGCTGCAGACCCGCCAGATCAAGAAGATGATCAGTTCCTATGTCGGCGAGAACGAGACGTTCGAGCGGCAATATCTGAACAAGGAACTGGATCTCGAATTCAA
>CAZCJI010000598.1:0-1678 GCA_964498625.1 uncultured Rhizobium sp. | reverse complement strand
AATTTCGAGATCGATCTTCTGTTGGTGAACGGCCGCACGATGGGAGCGGAACTCAAAGGCAATCCCGGCTTAAACTCTGGCGCCCATGGAGTTCAAGTCGACGCAACGCATGCACAGCTGACGCTGAATCCAAACCCGCAGAACCATACCGGCTCGCTAAGTCTCACCCTCGGCAGCGACGGCAATTCGATCACAGGGTCCGGCACGCTCTCGGACTTCGCCGTGACTCTGCAAGGCACTCGAATGACAGCCGCTCACTAGAGTTGGAAGGACGATTGGAATGTTAAGTAGGGCAGGATTTTTCGTGGGCTTGTTGCTCACCCTATCCACCGGCTCGGCTTTGGCGGAGACCGATTTTCCGGTGATCGGTGGGCCAGGCAACGGTCCGTTCGAAGACCGCTGTCCACCGGGCAAATATCTGCAAGGTTTCACGGGATTTGCCGGCGCGTGGGTCAATCAGATCCAGATCGTCTGTGTAAAGGTGGTTCGCGCGTCCACGACGATGCAAGACGGTTATCTGGGCCAGCCCTACCACGGACCGCCGCGAGGTGAATTCGGCGAAGGCGGAGCGGTTACTGTGCTCTGCACGAGGGGACAAGTAATCACGGGCATCCAACCCCTAATGACTGACGGCAATCGTCAAGTGAAATTCATGGCGCTGTCGTGCGGCGACGGTGACGGAAGGTATGACGATCGACCACTCTTTGTCGGCCCGCACGATAACGCCGCAAAGGACGTCAATTTAGGCCCGGACCACCCTCAGAACCAGTTGTGCCCCGACGGTGAGGCAGGTGTGGGTGTGCGGGGGCGCTATGGGATGGATCTCAACGCCATCAGCTTGATCTGCTTCAACTTCGATACGCCGGAAACGCTGACACCGGCGCCGCCTGGAGTCGATGATCAGATCTTCAAGGCCGCCCAGGCGATGTTTCCCGGAGACGCAACCGCGCGGGTGGCGCCGCCGCCGGTCTCCAACTCGGGTATGCCGATCAAGGTCACCGGCGCGGGTGGCGCGCCACCGCCGACTTCTGGGTTCAATGGAAATTGGAGCGTGACCTCCAACCTCGGCAATTTCGAGATCGATCTTCTGCTGGTGAACGGCGGGAAGATGGGGGCCGAGCTGAAAGACAACCCCGGCGTAAACGCCGGCGCCCATGGGCTCCAAGTCGACCCGACTCATGCACAGCTGACGTTGAATCCAAACGCACAAAACCACACCGGCTCGCTCAGCCTTATCCTCAGCAGCGATGGCAATTCGCTCACGGGCTCCGGCACGCTCTCGGGCTTCGCCGTGACCCTGCAAGCGACCCGGATGACGGTCACGCATTAGATATGGGAAGGATGATGGGATGCTAAGCAGACTGGGAATTCTCGCGGCCATTTCGCTGGCCATATCCGCCGCCTCAGCTCAGGCGGAGACCGATTTTCCGATTGTTGGCGGACCGGGCAACGGTTCGTTCCAGGACCGCTGTCCTGCCGGCGAGTACCTGGTCGGGATCAGTGGCCGCGCGGGGTCCTGGGTCAACCAGATACAGGTGGTGTGCGCGGCGGTCGCACTGAACGGCAGCGGCCCCAATCACATCAATATCGATGGCGGCCGCTCTTTCGGACCTTCGCGGGGCGGCGGGGGCGGCGGCGCGACCGCACAGAACTGTGCGGGACTGGTGGCCGGCATCTG
>CAZCJI010000597.1:865-1682 GCA_964498625.1 uncultured Rhizobium sp. | reverse complement strand
GGTGCACGGACATACGATCCGACGAGCGGCCAGTGGCTCACACCCGACGCCTACTCCGGCGATGTGCACGACCCGATGTCCCAGAAGCCATTTATCTGGAACAACAATAATCCAATAGAATACGGTGATCCCAGTGGATACACTCCTTGGGAAGACTTTGCCGATAGCATGGAGGAAGCTGCATCAAAGGTCGGCGATCCCTTAGCGGATGCGGCCAAAGGCCTTGGTAACGAGGCGGCCAGAGATGCTAAAAACTCCGTGGAGATCGGAAAAGCTATCGCTCTTGACGTAGTGCAGGGCATCTACAGATTTATATCGCGCGATGGGAATCCGTATACCGGCAAAAGCACGGTGATGCCAAATCGCCTCACGACGCACGTCCGTAGCGGCTTTCTGCCAGTTGGGAATCTTAATACTCTGCAGGTTAAGTCCGTGCCAGGCAACAAGCAAACACTCTCAAACACTGAGCAGGATGGAATCGACGCTTCGCGCAAGCTGTATGGCACGATCTCAAATAAGCGGAATGCAGTGGCACCGTCCAAGAGAACGCCGCCAAAGTAATACTAATGCATAAGAGTAGCGACTCTCCCCCGCCGAGCTTCGTTACGAAACTTGTAAATGACGGAACATTCGTTTTATTGGCAAGCCCCCTAAATCGAAGCTTAGTAAGCGCGCTATTGCAGATCCGGCCCCACATAACGGAGCTCAGCATCATCTGGCGCGGTGATGCTGGAGATACACGACTGATTGATGACTTTGTTGGTCTTAGACGGCTAAAAGTAACCAACCGAACACAGTGCGCGCTTCCACCCTTGAG
>CAZCJI010000597.1:0-855 GCA_964498625.1 uncultured Rhizobium sp. | reverse complement strand
AGCAGGCTAATTAACCTAAGGGTTTTGGAAGTAATATCAGACACACGTTTCGATGCAGATTTGCGGCGTTGGCCGTTGCTGGAATCGTTATCATTAACTTGGAACGGGAAGCTTGAAAGCCTCGGATGCACGAAGTTACGAAGCCTTTACGTGACTCCGTGGCGGCAGCCGGACTTAGCGCCCTTGGGTAACCTTCCTCACTAGCGCAATCTTGAGATTACAGGTGGCTCTCTGCGATCGCTATCCGGCGTCGAAGCTTGTAAAAGGCTCGAAAATTTAACGATAGCATATTTAACAAAATTGGAAGATTTTTCGGCGATCCGCTCCGTGCCTTCACTTAAGACCGTGACGATCGACTCGTGTAAGCGATTGCATTCACTTAGTTGCCTCGCACCCCTTCCAAATCTCGAAAAGCTGGACTTGAATAACGTGGGTAATATTGAATCGTTGGAACCACTTAGAGCTAACGATAAGTTGACCGCCTTATATTTTGCTCAGTCTACCAATGTCCTAGATGGCAATACAAAAGTTATTGTGCACATGGGCATCGATAAGTTCGCATTTCAGAATCGCCGCCACTACAATTTCACCTACAATCACTTGCTACTAAGAACACCTGACGGGCCGTGATTCTCCTGCCCTATTTTAAGACGGGGGACCAAAGTCGGGACAATGGCGCTATGGCGCGCAACAATTTCGGTAGCCTGGCTGATGGCATGTATCGCTAGTGTTGCAGAATGCCATGTTGCTATTTGCGGCCGTCGCTTTAGGCTTGATGATAGCCATCGCAATGTGGGATCGAACATAGGGTCAGGGGAAAAAGCCACAAATCAAGGAGTCTGCGTCGTTTTGTAG
>CAZCJI010000596.1:0-1697 GCA_964498625.1 uncultured Rhizobium sp. | reverse complement strand
AAATCGTCGGTCATGACTGACCTCCTTCTCCGGCCCTGCGTCTCTCGACGGATGCCGGTTTGTTTTCGCCCGTCCTTATTTCAACGGTACGCACGACGGTTTCCGCCTTCGGGCGCGCCAGTTCGATGCTCAAAAGTCCGTTACTCAATTCCGCTCCTGTCACCTCGATGCCTTCCGCGAGCACGAACGCGCGCTGAAACTGCCGGGCGGCGATGCCTCTGTGTAAGAACGTGCGATCGCCCGCTTCGTTCTGCTTGCCGCGGATCACCAGCTGGCGGTCTTCGACGGTCACGCCGAGTTCGTCCTTCCCAAATCCCGCGACCGCGAGCGTGATGCGCAGCCGGTCGTCGGAAGATTGTTCAATGTTGTAGGGCGGATAGCCGTCGCCCGCAGCCTTGGCCGTTCGTTCGAGCAGGCGGTCCAGATGCTCAAAGCCCAGAAGAAAGGGGCTGTTGAAATAAACGTTGCGGTTCATGTCCAAGGCCCTCCTTCAAGCGGCCCGGCCGGCGCCCGCTCTGGGCCACCGAGTGATTGTTGCGGCCCCGGAGTGGGCACCGTCCTGCACACAATGTGGGGTGTTTCCCAGCGTAATCAAGGTATTGTTGGCCGGATCATGAACCAGACCTTGCCGCGATCGGCCCGGATTCCAGCCGTTTTTTTAGACGATGCGACGCCTGGCGGGGAGCATTTGAGCCGTTTTGGCGGGTTCTGTGGCGCAATCGTTGCCAGGGAGCCCGCTGAAGTTCCCGAAGCATTGGCAGCCATCGAAAAGGCGCGGCGGGACGGGTTCCATGTCGCCGGCTATTTCGCCTATGAACTCGGCTATCTGCTGGAGCCGAAACTTGCGCGGTTGCTTCCGGCAAGAAGCGATGCGCCGCTGCTGTGGCTCGGCGTGTTCGAGAGGATGGAGATCGTCGATGGCGACGTCGCCGATGTCTTGGAGGCTGAAATACGCGGACGTGCCTATGCCGGACCATTGCGGCACGAATGGGATGCGGACGAATACAAGACGCGCTTCGACCGCGTGCATCGCTACATCGCGGACGGCGACATCTATCAGGCCAACCTGAGCTTTCGTTCGCGTTTCGCCTTCGCTGGCGATCCATTGGCGCTGTATCTGAAGCTGCGTGAGCAGTCGGCCGCCGCTTATGGCGCGTATATCGACGACGGCGCGCGGCAGATCCTGAGCCTGTCGCCGGAGTTGTTCTTCAGGCTTTCCGCTGACGGCGAATTGATTGCGAAGCCGATGAAGGGGACAATCGCGCGGGGCAACGATCCGCAATCGGATGCCGCGGCGAAGGTTGCTTTGGCCGCGAGCGAAAAGGATCGCGCCGAGAATCTGATGATCGTCGATCTGCTGCGCAACGATCTTGGGCGCATTGCCGAGATCGGAAGCGTGGCCGTGCCAGACCTGTTCGCGGTCGAGACTTATCCGACCCTGCACACGATGGTCTCGACCGTCACGGCAAAACTGGCGCCCGGCGCTGATGTCGCGACGATTCTGTGCGCGGTGTTTCCCTGCGGCTCTATCACCGGCGCGCCGAAGATCCGCGCGATGGAAATCATCCGCGAACTGGAGGCGAGCCCGCGCGGAATCTATTGCGGCGCCATCGGCCATTTCGCGCCGGATGGGTCCGCGCGGTTCAACGTCGCGATCCGCACGCTCACAATCAAGGACGGCGCCGGCGAACTCGGCA
>CAZCJI010000595.1:0-1703 GCA_964498625.1 uncultured Rhizobium sp. | reverse complement strand
CGGGGGTGGGGACCGTGCCGGGGCTGACGACATTGACGCGGATATCGCGTCCTTTGAGATCGATAGCCCATCCACGTGCGAATGAACGCAACGCGGCCTTTGTTGCGCTGTAGACGCTGAAGGCGGGAATACCTTTTCGCGAGGCTCCTGAGGTGTTCAGAATGATCGAGGCTCCTTTTGCCATAAGCGGAAGCGCCTTCTGCACCGTGAAAAGCGTGCCTTTGACGTTGACGTCGAAAATCTTGTCGAAATGTTCCTCGGTAATTTTGCCTAGGGGCACGAATCCTCCGATGCCGGCGTTCGCAAAAAGAATATCAATTCTTCCCTTTTGCGCGCCGACCACCTCGAACAGCCGGTCGAGATCGTCAAGACTGCTGATGTCGCCTCTCACGCCCACTATGTTCTTTCCCACCGCTGACACTGCGGCGTCGAGTTCGCCCTGCCGCCGCCCGGTGATGAAAACAAAGGCTCCTTCGGATACGAACAGCTTCGCGGTTGATAGGCCAATTCCGCTGCTGCCGCCGGTAATGACCGCGACTTTTCCGTCCAATCTAGCCATGACTTTTGTCTCCGTGCCGGCGCGTGGTTGGGGTCCAATAGGACACCGCCCGGTCGTTGCACTGCATCGGGACTCGTCTGAATAGTCTTTCCGGATCGCATGATGATTTCTCGATGACACGGCACGCATGAGCTGTCGAACGCTTCGTACGTCTACAACAGTCAATTATGATCGCCGGCATGAAAAGACAGTCCCCTTCAAAGCTCGTCTGCTCTTCGGCCCGCCAAACGTTTTCATGTCGCAAGAGATAATTGGCAATTGCTAACAGGCGCGCTCAATGCGCGTTCTGCTTCGGCGCATCTTTGCACCTGAGCGCCGCCTCGCAGCATTTTCTTCCCAGTGCAAATCAGGAAGCCGTGGGGCGATCCGAATAGACGCCCCAATCGGATCTGCGGCAATTATCGCGTCGGTGATTGAACGCAAACATCGAGAGGGCGCGTGAAATGACGAACCAGATGACCACATCCCGTCGAAAAGTGTTGGCCGGAGGAAGCGCGTTGGCGGCCGTCGCCGCGTTGCCTTCGTCGGCTTCCGCAACGAAGAAGCGCGGTAGTGGCGCTGTCGCAAGCAGCAACGCCGGTCATGCAGCAACTTTCAGAACAAAGGACGGAACAGAGATTTACTACAAGGACTGGGGTAGCGGTCAGCCTGTAGTTTTTAGCCATGGGTGGCCGCTCACCGGAGATGCGTTCGAAGATCAGATGTTCTTCCTTTCCCAGCGTGGATATCGCTGTATCGCCCTGGATCGTCGCGGTCATGGCCGTTCAAGCCAGCCCTGGAATGGCAACGACTTCGACACGTACGCCGACGATATGGCTGAACTGACCGCGCTACTCGACCTGAAGGGTGCAATTCACGTCGGACACTCGACCGGTGGCGGGGAGGTTACCCGCTATATCGGACGACACGGCACCGCGCGTGTCGCAAAGGCAGTTCTAATCAGCTCCATCCCGCCGATCTTGATCAAGTCCTTTACTAACCCAAACGGCGCGCCGCTGGAGGTATTCGACCAGACTCGGTCGAATGTCCAGGCGGATCGTTCGCAGTTCTGGAAGGATCTGAGTTTGCCGTTTTACGGCTACAACCGGCCGGGCGCAAAAATATCCGAAGGCGTGCGCGAATCCTTCTGGCTGCAGAGCATGAT
>CAZCJI010000594.1:0-1710 GCA_964498625.1 uncultured Rhizobium sp. | reverse complement strand
CCCGCCATATACCATGCCGGCGCCAGGGGATTACCGGTCGCTCGAATGATCCAGGTGATCATGAACTGCGTCGTGCCGCCGAAGGCCGCGATGGAAACGGCATAAATCATCGCCACGGCTCCGGAGCGAATGCGTCGCGGGATGGATTCTGTGACTGCGGTCAGCACGGGACCACCGCCCAGGCATTGCAGCGTCGAGAAGATCGCTGTCGCAATGTAGAGTGCTGAAAGGGAACGGAAATGCGAGATGAAGAGGAACCCCGGCAAGACAAAGCAAAGCAGCAGCGCATAGGGCACGATCATCACGGGCTTCCGGCCGAAACGGTCTGTCGCCCATCCGCTCACGAGATCGAAACTCACCGAGAAGATGCCGATCACGACTGTCGCGCCGAATGCAATCGTCGCGTTCATATGTAACGTGTTGTTGGCATAGGTCGTCATGTAGTCGATGGCGTAGTTGCAGACAGTTCCGGTCAGCAGCATCAAGAGACCAAGGATCACGATGCGCAGGTAGGGAACAATGCTGGGCAGAGGCTCTCCTGCGTCTTCTTCGAATGTTTCCGGAAGGCCGCGGCGTACGATCAATCCGAAAGGAACGATGGCTGCGCCAATCAGAAACGCGATGCGCCAACCGTAATTCGTCAGCATGTCGGCGTTCATGGTGCTCGCCAATACGGTTCCTACGATACCCGCGACCAGCACGCCGAAGTCCTGCGTGGCATAAGAAATCGCGCCATAGAAACCTCGTTTGAGAGGAGGCGCGGCTTCGATCAGATAGGCCGTCGTCGGTCCTACCTCGCCGCCAAGCGCAAATCCCTGTAACAGCCGGAACAGGATGAAAATGATCGGCGCACCGATGCCGATAGAATTGTACGACGGGGTAAAGGCGAGACCGACAATGCCAAGTCCCATCAATGTAAACGACAACATCATCGCAGGCTTTCGACCGATGCGATCGGCCATGCGGCCAATAACCAGTCCCCCGACAGGGCGCGCGAAGAATCCGACCGCGAATGTCGCCAGCGAGGCAAGCAGGCTTACAGTTTTATCGGTGGAAGGAAATAAGCAGTTTCCGATTTGCGTCGCGAAAAATGCGTAGCAGACAAAGTCATAAAAAGAGAGCGCATTGCCGGCAGCGACGGCTGCGATCTGACGCGCAGGAAGTCCCGCGGCGGGTGGCCTATTCATCGGCATCCACGCGGGCGAGCTTCTCGATCATCTTTCGCACGACCGGATGAAAATGCCCTTGATAGCGAGCTTGTACCGTCGCCAGCCTCCAGTCGTTTTCTGTAAGGCGCTTGCGGCAATCGCGCGCGCCGCAACTGCATTCGGCATCGTCCCATGTGTACTCGGCTTCGTCGAAATTCCAGGTGCCCTGATCGAGCGTGATTTCATCACCGGCGGCGATGTCTCGCCGAGCAACGAGGGTTACTTCGTCTGCCAGCCAGGCATTGGCGTCGCAGGAGTGGTTCAGGTTCTCATCGAGACTTGCTTCGGGATCGCTTTCGCGCAGAGCAAGATAAGTGTCGTTCGCGATCAACCAGACGGAACATTCGCGATAGCCGCCGCCAAGGCTTTGTGCACCGCTGATTTTCTCACCGCCGAATTCCATCAGTTTTTCCCCACGCCGGATCGCCGAAGTCGCGAACACCCCGTCGCCGTGGATTTTGGACGGACCGCCGGCGAGTTTCGGACTTATCCAACTGCGTGG
>CAZCJI010000593.1:0-1710 GCA_964498625.1 uncultured Rhizobium sp. | reverse complement strand
CGCAGGTTGATCTCCATATGGCGATCCCAGGATTCGCGCGTGGTGCTGCGCCAGTCGTCGAATTCGAAGATCGAGGCGTTGTTGATGAGCGCGTTCAACGGCCCGGCTTTGGCGACGAGCCTGGCGACGTCCTCTTCACGGCCAAGGTCGGCCTTGACCATCGTCGATTTGACGCCGAAAGCGCGCACATCGGCGACGGTCTGTCGGGCTTCGTCTTCGGAGCCGTTGTAGTGGATCGCGACATTCCAGCCGTGCTTTGCTGCGTCCAGCGCGAGTGCACGGCCCAACCGTTTCGCCGCGCCGGTAATCAGAACGGTTTTGCCTGCGCCGCTCATCCGCCTATGCCACGAAGCCCACGACGCGTTTCACCTCGTCCATGATGGGCGTCGCGATCGCGCGCGCTCTGGAGGCGCCATCGCGCAGGATACGGTCGATCTCCTCCGTGTCGCCGAGCAGGCGGCGCATCTCGTCCGCGATCGGTGCGACCTTGGCAACGGTGAGATCAGCGAGCGCGTTCTTGAACTCGGAGAACTGCTTGCCGCCGAATTCACCCATCACCTTTTCCTGTGTGGCGTCAGAGAGCGCGGCATAGATATTGATCAGATTTTCGGCTTCCGGACGACCCGTCATCTCATTCTTGTTCGATGGCATCGCATTCGGATCGGTTTTGGCCTTGCGGATCTTCTGCGCAATCATGTCCGCGCTATCGGTGAGATTGATGCGTGAGTTGTCGCTCTCATCCGTCTTTGACATTTTCTTCGTGCCGTCGCGCAGGCTCATCACACGTGTTGCCGGCCCCACAATCACGGGTTCCGGCTGCGGGAAGAAATCCGGCACTCCGTAGTCGTTGTTGAACTTCTGCACGATATCGCGGGCGAGTTCGAGATGCTGTTTCTGGTCTTCGCCGACCGGCACATGTGTGGCCTTGTAGACAAGAATGTCCGCCGCCATCAGCACCGGATAGGTGTAGAGGCCGACGGACGCCCGCTCCTTGTGCTTGCCCGACTTTTCCTTGAACTGCGTCATGCGGTCGAGCCATCCAAGGCGCGCGACACAATTGAAAATCCACGCAAGCTCGCCGTGCTCTTTAACCATCGACTGCGCAAACAAAGGCGTGCGTTTCGGATCGACCCCGGCTGCGATATAAGCCGCGGCCACCTCGCGGGTCGCGCGGCGCACATCCTCGGCCTTCGCATAGCCCGACTCCTGCGTCAGGGCGTGCATATCCACGACGCAGAACAGGCACGGCATCTCGTTCTGCATGCGCACCCAGTTCTTCAGCGCGCCCAGATAATTGCCCAGATGCAGCGTGTTCGTCGGCTGCATGCCGGACAGGACGAGTTGCGGGTGGGTGGTCATGGCGGTGCTCTTGAAAAGGTCGCGCCTTATGCCCCGGAGGCGGTCGCCGCTTCAAGGGTCTCGCCGCCGAGGGCCCGAAGCAGCCGCTCCTCGACGTATTTGAGACGGTCCGGATGGGTGATTTTGTGGCCAAAAGCGTCGCGGACGTAGAACACATCCATCGCGCGCTCGCCAAAAGTCGAGACAATGGCCGAGGAGATCGAGAGTTTGGATTCGAACAGCGCATTGGTGACGTCGTAGAGCAGCCCGGGCCGGTCCAGACCTTCGACCTCCACGACCGTCGCCACCATCGAGGCGTCATTGTCGAAATTCACCCGCGACGGCACGTTGAAGGCGGCAGCGCGGCTCTTG
>CAZCJI010000592.1:0-1724 GCA_964498625.1 uncultured Rhizobium sp. | reverse complement strand
GTCCCGGCCCTGGGGCACGTATGAGACCATCGACCTTGGCCCGCGCCACCAGGTGAAGCACATCATGGTGAAGCCTGGTGGACGCCTGTCGCTGCAGATGCATCACAAGCGCGCCGAGCACTGGGTGGTGGTCGAGGGCGTGGCGCAAGTGACGGTCGGAGATAAAGTTTCGACCCTGCGAGAGAATGAATCGGTGTTTATCCCGCTGGGCGAAAAACATCGCCTCGAAAATCTCGGCACCGTTCCGATGCGGCTCGTGGAAGTGCAGTGCGGCGGCTATCTCGGGGAGGACGACATCGTCCGCTTCGAGGATGTCTATGGCCGCGCGCCCGCAGCATCCAAGCCCGCATGAGCGTTCTGGTCACGGGCGGGGCCGGATATATCGGCAGCCACATGACCTATGCGCTGCTCGATCGTGGCGAAGACGTGGTCGTGCTCGACAATCTGTCGACCGGCAACCGTTCGCTCGTGAGCGAGAAGGCGAAGCTGGTCGAAGGCGAGATTGCCGACCAGGCGCTGGTGAAGCGCCTTATCAAGGACCGCGCCGTCGATGCTGTGATCCATTTCGCGGGCTCGATCGTCGTGCCGGAGTCGGTCGCGGAGCCGCTCGCCTACTACGCCAACAACACCGTTGCCTCCCGCGCGCTGATGGAAGCCTGCGTTGAGAGCGGTGTGAAGAACTTCCTCTTCTCCTCCACCGCGACGGTCTATGCCGAAGACGCAAAACAGCCGCTGTCCGAGACCGAGCCGACCATTCCGATCAGTCCCTACGCCAAATCCAAGCTGATGACGGAATGGATGCTGGCGGACGCGTCGAAGGCCTACGACTTTCGCCACATGGTGCTGCGCTATTTCAATGTCGCGGGCGCCGATCCCAAAGGCCGCACAGGGCAATCCTCGCCGCGCGCCACGCACCTTATCAAGCGCGCGGTGCAGGTCGCGCTTGGGCGCGTTCCGCATCTCGACATTTTCGGCACCGACTATCCAACGCCGGACGGCACCGGCGTGCGCGACTACATCCATGTGACCGATCTGGTCAGCGCGCATCTTCTGGCGCTTGACGCGCTCAGGGCAGGCGCTGCGTCATCGACGTTCAATTGCGGCTATGGCCGCGGCGCCAGTGTGCGTCAGCTCATCGCCACGGCGGAAAAGGTTCTGGACCGCAAATTGCCGGTGAAGGAAAGTCCGCGCCGTCCCGGCGATCCGCCGATGCTCATTGCTGATCCGTCGAAGATCAAGGCAATGCTGCACTGGACACCGGTGCACGACGATCTCGCGGAGATCGTGCGCTCGGCCTTCGATTGGGAGCGCCGTTTCAACGCCTGATTGGAAACTGAACCATGTCGTCGGCCGAACTGAACCTTCAGCCCAAACTCAACGCTATGCTCCGGTGGGGCGTCGTCTTTTCTATTGTCTGGTTGGCTGGACTTGGTTCGCTGATCGCGTTGGTCCAGGGCCTTCGCGCTCGCCAGATTCTAAACGCACACCCCGAACTCTCCGGGAAGGGGCGTGCCCTTTGGTGCATAGTTGTAGGAGGACTGGGGGTTGCCGCAGTCGTCTTACTCCTAGTCGCCTCTGTCGTCGCTCGCACATAAACTAGCCAACGGTAGCCCGTCCGACGCTGACATAGGTGAAGCCCGCAGCTTCCATCTGTGACGGTCGATAAATATTTCGCAGATCGACCATCAGGGGATGCTTGAGCAGCGCTGTCATGCGCGTGGTGT
>CAZCJI010000591.1:0-1728 GCA_964498625.1 uncultured Rhizobium sp. | reverse complement strand
TCGCGGAGACGAAGCGTCTGCTCGGCGTGCTCGAAACGCGGCTTGCGGGACGCGTACGGATCATGGGTAGTGATTACACCATCGCGGACATCGCGACGCTTGGCTGGGTGCGCAATCTGATCGGTTTTTACGGCGCGCGCGAAATCGTCGACTACGACACGCTTAGGAATGTGTCGGCGTGGCTGGAGCGCGGGCTTGCACGGCCAGCGGTGCAGCGCGGTCTGGAGATTCCAAAGCGCGGTTAGCGGTTCGCGAGATAGCCGCCGAGCAACGTCTGCGGCAGCGCGAGCACAACCAGAGTCCACGGATACCAGGCCGCGGACTCGCCCTGCATCGTCAGCGCACCGGCCAGCGCGGCGGCCGTACCAATGATGCCGAGTACCGTCGCATCGATCATCGGCGAACCTGGCGCAAGCCTCGCGGTGACGTAACCGCCGAGAATCCCGTAGACGGTGCGATACGCCGTCGCGATCAGAAGCAACATGTTCGGTGCGTTCTTTTGGGCGAGCTGCGGAAAGATTGTGTTCTGCAGAAGCGCGTCGGTTCCGATCGACAACGCGACGACGACGACGATGCCGGCCAGCACGGCCCCGATATGGCGCAGAACGCTCATGTGCGGTTCCTCCCAAACCTGCCGCCATTCTAGCCCCTTCTTCGAGGTTGACGGACGGCCTCACGGCACTATATGTTCTTGTTATGTTCTCATCGTCTCAAATCTCAGACACGCCTGATACCGACCGCCGCTCCTGGAGCGCTGCGGATATTCCTGTGAATCTGTTTTTTGCATTGTTGCCGGAACCGGACATGGTGCCGCCCATCACGCAATTGGGCGAAACGGTGTGCGGCGCGCACCGATTTCGCGGCAGGCCCATCTGGCCTGACCGGCTGCATCTGACTCTGCTGCCGGTCGGCAATGCGCATTGGAGTTTGGGAGAGACAGCCCGGCGCGCGAAGGTGGCGGCAGGCCGCGTTCGCGCTGCGCCGTTCGAAATCGCCCTCGACATCACCGAAAGTTTTTCCGTTCGCGACCGCTACCCGTTCGTGCTGGGATCTGGCGATGGGTTGCAGAAGTTCACGGCGCTTCAGAAAATTCTTGGCTATGAGATGGCGTGCGAAGGGTTCGAGGGACCCGCGCGCGCGGCATCCGCGCCGCATATGACTTTGATGTGGGCGGATCGCGGCGTTGGCGAATATCCGATTGCACCGATCCGTTGGACCGTGCGTGATTTCGTTCTCGTGCGCAGCTATGTGGGGCGGAGCAGGCACGAATATATAGGGCGCTGGCCGCTCGCCGGCTGAAGAGAAACGCATGGCCAGAAGCGTCACGATCTACGGCATCAAGAACTGCGACACGATGAAGAAGGCGCGCGCCTGGCTGGACAAGCGCGGCGTGGCGTACGCGTTTCACGACTACAAGACCGAAGGCATTGAAAAGTCACAGCTAGACCGCTGGGCGAAGGCTGTCGGCTGGGAAACGCTGCTGAACAGGGCCGGGACGACGTTCCGGAAACTTCCCGACAAGGACAAGGAAGGCATCACGGAGAAGAGTGCCATCGCGCTGATGCTGGCCCAGCCATCTATGATCAAGCGGCCGGTGCTCGATGCCGGGGGCAAACTAACGGTCGGTTTCAAGCCGGAAATCTATGAGAGGGCGGTGTGATCTCTGAGGGAGGATGTATCGCGAGCAAAATCAAGAGCCGATGCAACTTATTTGGCTGTGCATGAATT
>CAZCJI010000590.1:0-1729 GCA_964498625.1 uncultured Rhizobium sp. | reverse complement strand
GGCGCGCATACGCCGGGTCCGTCCCCCGAAGCGGTGCGCTTTCTCGTGGAAGAGCGCGATGCCCTTGGCTTTGGTGTCGAGACCATTGGTACGGATGCGGGACAGGCACATCTGCTGGAGCCGATGTATCCGGCACACACGCTGTTCCACGGCGCCGGGCGTTATGGGCTTCAATGCCTGACCAATCTGGACCTGTTGCCGCCGACCGGCGCGATCATCGTGGCGGCGCCGCTGAAGATCAGGGACGGTTCGGGGAGCCCGCTTCGCGTGCTCGCACTCGTAGATGGCTGAACGCTCATTTAAGGCCGAGGTCGAACAGCTTCGCATCGGAGCAGGCCAGGAATTTCGGGGCGAAGGCATTCTCGCTGTCACCAAGGCGCTGTTGCAGGCGGGTGTCGCTTACGTCGGCGGCTATCAGGGCTCGCCGATCTCCCATTTGATGGACGTGTTTTCCGACGCAAATGACCTGCTCGGCGAACTCGGTGTGCATTTTGAATCCAACGCGAGCGAAGCCGCGGCGGCCGCAATGCTGGCCGCGTCTGTCAATTATCCGCTGCGCGGGGCCGTGGCGTGGAAATCGGTCGTCGGCACGAACGTCGCTTCGGACGCCCTCTCAAACGTTGCATCCGGAGGTGTAACCGGCGGCGCGCTCGTGATCGTCGGCGAAGACTATGGCGAAGGCTCGTCCATCATGCAGGAGCGTAGCCACGCCTTCGCGATGAAGTCCCAGATGTGGCTGCTCGATCCCCGGCCCAATCTTCCGTCCATCGTCGATACTGTCGAGAAGGGGTTTGCGCTTTCGGAAGCGTCGCACACACCGGTGATGCTGGAGTTGCGCGTGCGTGCCTGCCATTTGTATGGCCGCTTCACGGCCAAGGACAACGTCCGTCCGCGCTTCACGGTGCAGGATGCGCTCAACAATCCGGTGCGCGATACGGAGCGCATCGTCCTACCGCCGGCGAATTTCCTGCACGAGCGCGAAAAGATCGAGGCCCGTTGGCCTGCGGCGTTGCAATTCATTCAGGATCACAAGCTCAACGAGCGTTTCGGTCCGGAAGGGGACATCGGCATCATCGTGCAGGGCGGCCTGTTCAACACGCTGAACCGCGCGCTCGAGCTCATAAACATGTCCGACAGTTTCGGAAACACGAAGCTTCCGGTCTATGTGCTCAATGTCACCTATCCGTTGGTCCCCGGCGAGATACGCGATTTCTGCATCGGCAAGCGCGCGGTACTGATTTTGGAAGAGGGGCAACCCGAATTCATCGAGCACGAGCTGAACACCATTCTGCGCCGCGCCGATTGCCAGACGCGATTGGTCGGCAAGGAGGTGCTGCCGCGCGCGGGCGAATACACCGCGCAGGTGATGCATGACGGTCTCGCGAAGTTCTTCGCCCAATGGGCACCGGCTCTGGCGCCGGCGCGCGATCCGCAAACAGACGTATCAGTGCTCGCCAAAGAAGTTCCGCAGCGTCCCGCCGGTTTCTGCACCGGCTGTCCGGAGCGGCCGCTGTTCACAGCCATGAAACTGGTCCAGCGCGAACTCGGTCAGCACCACGTGAGCGCCGACATCGGCTGCCATCTGTTTTCGATCCTGCCGCCGTTCAACATCGGCAACACGACGATGGGATATGGCCTTGGCACGGCTGGTGCCTCGGCATTCCGGCGCAGCGACGGCAAGCGCCCGATCGCGATCATGGGAGACGGCGGGTTCTGGCATAACGGATTG
>CAZCJI010000589.1:0-1736 GCA_964498625.1 uncultured Rhizobium sp. | reverse complement strand
CATCGCATAGACATAGGCCTTGTTGAGCAGCGCCTCGTCGGCGTCGGGATCGTAGGCCTTCACCCGCGCGACCAGCTCGGCCTGGCGCATCAGCCGGCGGCTTGGCTTGTCCCGGCCGGGCACGCGTTCGGCCACGGGAGCCGAGGGGCGAATCCCACCCTGCTCCCCGGCTAGGGTTTCGCCGGGACGCGTCGAAGCGCTCATTTGCCAAGAACTATAGCAGAATTCGTGGCTTCGCGCGATTCGCTGACTCTGGAGTTAAAAGGGCGAGCCGAGTACTTAATCATTTTGCTTTATTCAATTAAAGCAATATGCTATACTTCCTGTCGTGAAAACGGTCACCTACACGCGCACCGCGATCAAAGCCCTGAAAAGGGTGCCCGCCAAAGACAGCAAGGCGATCATGGCGAAAATCGACAATTACGCTGCGGGTGGCGTTGAAGATGTAAAGGCGTTGCAGGGCTCGGACCTGTTCAGGCTGCGGCACGGAAACTGGCGGGCGATCTTTTCACAGACCGGCACGGTGCTGGCGGTTCTGAACGTGGCCAAGCGCGGCGAGGCCTATAGATAGGACGAGAAAGATGGCGGACAAAGTGCAGGTGATCAAAAACGAAAGAGGCGAAGCCGCCTACGCCGTCGTGCCGTGGGACGAATATGAACGTCTGCGCGGCGCGGCCGAGGAAGACGCGCGGCTTATCCGGCTTGGCAATGCCGCGCGCGATGACGAAACATTTCCCGCCGAAGTCGCGAAACGCCTTGTCGGCGGCGAACCGGCACTGAGGGTCTTTCGCGAATGGCGCGGGGTCACGCAGGCAGCGCTGGGAAAGAAGTCCGGCGTGGCGATGCAATACATCTCGCAAATCGAGCGCGGCTCGCGGAATATCGGAAAGAAGGTCGCGGCCCGGCTGGCGAAGGCCCTCGACGTTTCGGCAGACGCCTTGCGCGATTAGCAAAAAAGAAAAGGCGGCCCTTGGGACCGCCTGTTTCAGACTTGGATTTTGGCCGGGCCGCTCGCTGGCTCGCGGCGTTCACCTGCTTTCGCAGGTCCACCGGGCCTGCTCACGCGCTTCGCGCGCCGCAGCTCACTCCTCGTAGTCCACTTCCGGCTCCGGCTGCGGCTCGGCGCGGCGCTGGGCCTCGGAGGTGAGCGCACGCAGCAGCTCCTCCTCGGTGACGGCGCGATGCGCGGGATCCTCACGGTCGTCGGACGTCTCGCGGACCTCCTCCGGCTCATCCACTTCCGCATGCTTCTGCAGCGAGCGGATGTAGTCTTCCTTCATCTCGTCGGGCTTCAGGTTCTTGCCGGCGATCTCGCGCAGCGCCACGACCGGGTTCTTGTCGCGGTCGCGGTCGACCAGCGGCTCGGCGCCGCCGGAGAGCTGACGCGCCCGGTAACCGGACAGCAGAACCAGATCGAAGCGGTTCGGGATCTTGTCGACGCAATCTTCAACGGTCACGCGGGCCATGAAAATCCTTTGAGTCTCAGATGGTTATTCGGCGCGACTCGGCCAATTCCAAGTCCGGAGCACCGGAAGGCGGCGGACATTATACATTCAGCTCCGCCGGGGCAAGCGAGGGCTTACTTGGGTAGTGGGTCAGTTTGAAATACGGCGATCTACTCAGTCCCGATCGCGACGCTGACATCCAGGTTCAGCGTACCTTTATATCTCGCGCCGCCGTTTTGGAACTTGCCGTACAGGGTGGAAACGAAAGTATCGGTTTGGCCGAATCCAGCC
>CAZCJI010000588.1:0-1742 GCA_964498625.1 uncultured Rhizobium sp. | reverse complement strand
CCGTGCCCGGCGTGTATGGGCTGGCATAGGCACCGGTGATGGCATCGAAGCCGAGCATGCCTTTCAGAGCGTCGGTCTCGAACCAATAGTCCAGAATGTCGCCCGCACTTTTGGCAAAGAAATCGACCAGATCGCGTTGGCCCTCAAGACCAAGGTGGCGCACGCGATTGCCCATCGTCAGCGCGCCGAGCAGATCGCGCCATCCGCCTCCGGCATTCGGCGGAGTTTCCAACAGAACCGAGCGCAACAGATCGACGATGGCGTCGAGCCGCGCGTTGTATGCGGCATAGTTCGCGACATCGTGCATCGAGAACCTGCCGAGCTCCCGCGCGGTGCGTTCCTTGTCGCGATCCAGGATCAGATAGCGGCCATCCTCCAGCGGCATGAAATACGAGATCGTGCGCAACACGATCTTCAAACCATGCCGGGCCAGATTCATCTCGCGGATGATCTTCGGATTGAGAAGGCTAACCGAATAACTCGCCACCGAATTGCGGAAGCCCGGATGAAATTCCTCGGTAATCGCAGCGCCGCCGACCACACTTCGGCGCTCCAGCACACAGACCTTGTATCCGGCTTTCGCCAGATAAAACGCGCAGGTCAGGCCATTGTGCCCCCCGCCGATCAGCACCGCATCGTAGGCTTGGCGCGCCATGCACCCTCAATCCTTCAAACGAGAATTTACACTATCGCCCCGCATACGGCATCTCAAAGCGGCGGGGTGGATTCTTGATCGACTCCTTTGTAAAGAAGCCACCTTGCTGGTCATGGAAACATCGGGAGAGGCGTTTGGGTTCTGAAGAGATAGCAAAGGTGCACGAAGGCCCCAATTTTCTGTGCATCGGCATGGGGAAGTCGGGGACTGGCTGGCTCTATGACCAGCTTGTTATGCACCCCGATTTCTGGATGCCCCCGATCAAAGAAATTCACTATCTCGATCGCGAAAATCCGAAAATTCGCGAGAGACGATACCTGTTGCTTAGACGCCTCAGAGGCGGCAAGACCAAGCGCGGCCGCGGCAGGCCAAATGATCGGAAAAACGAAATCCAGTTTCTGGAAGAAGTCCACGCCGTGCGCGGCCAGCCCATGAGCCTGGAATTCTACGCCTCTCTTTTTCGCTTCAAGGGGAACCTGATATCGGGTGACGTGACTCCTTCTTACTGCGCAATACCTGATGACCAGATCGCTCGGATCATGGCGCGGTTTCCGAAGCTGAAGATTATCATGCTTCTCCGTGATCCTGTATCGCGCGCAATCTCTCATCTTCAGATGTGGGCTCGCGGTGAAAAGGTCAGCTCAGAAGAACTGCAGAATCTCGACAAATTTCTTGAGTTCTTCAAAAGATCGCAAGTTGTCCGCACGGGCCTGCCGGCGACTTTTGCGAAACGATGGCTGAACCATGTGCCGAAAGATCAATTCAGCTACCACTTCTTTGAAGATCTTCAAGCAAACCCAGAGGATGTAAGGCGCCGGATTGCGGATTTTCTCGGCGCAGATTCCTCCAAGGACTTTGGGGTGGATCCGCATGAAAACCGCAAGGTAAAGCCAAAGGCCGAAATTAGCGAAGCTGTCACAACATTCCTCATCGAGCAGTTCTCCGAAGAACTCGTTGGCTGCGCGGAGACATTCGGGGGACACGCAAAAACGTGGCCGGCAAAATACGGCGTGAAATGGCCCTGAAAGGACGTGGTGCCCAGGGGCGGAATTGAACCACCGACACGCGGATTTTCAGTCCGCTGCTC
>CAZCJI010000587.1:0-1748 GCA_964498625.1 uncultured Rhizobium sp. | reverse complement strand
TGCTCAAGGAGATTGCGAGCATCGGCGAGAGCATGGCGGGCCAGCTGCTCATTTACGATGCGCTAACCACGAATTTCCGCCGTCTTCGGGTCAAACCGGATCCGGCCTGCATGCTGTGCGGATCGTCGCCGGCCATCACGGATCTATCGGCCAACCGCTATCACGCTTAACGCGGGATTAAAGCGCCCCGCGCAATATTGCCGACCCTGCGGATTGGGAACGCAAGCAGCGCATGCCGAACGAAGTGCACTACGAAATTTTCTCCCGCCAGGGCTCCAAGGGCGGCTGGAAGATGCTCGACGTGCGCAGTGATCGCGAGGTTGCGATCGAGTTCGCCAAATCGCTGATGGCCGAAGATCGGGCGACTGGCGTGAAGGTCGTCAAAGAAACCTACAACAGCGAGACCGGCGACTATCTCACCCTGAAAATCTTCGAGGACGGCCACAACCAGTTCAAGTCCACGCCTGCGCAGGAAGACCAGCCGCATGCCCTGCCCTGTTTCAAGCCGGACGATCTCTACTCCTATCACGCGCGCACAACGGCCTCGCGGCTGCTTGCCGAATATCTGAGCCGCAACAAGCTGACCTTCACCGAACTCAGCCATCGCGCCGATGCGCTCGAAAAGCTCGAGGCGACCGGAACGATCCTGCAGCACGCGATCCAAAAGGTCGCCGTGGCGCAAGCCGCCTCTACCACGACTCCTGTCCAGCAGATCGTCAAGACGCTGAACGAGCTTGTGAACCGGGCGATTCAAAAGGTCTATCGCGATACGCGCGACAAGTACTTTCCAGCCGTGCCGCTTTCGGGCTTCAACGGGCTCGCGGCAAAGCTCTGCAGTGACCCGGACGGCACCTATGTGCTTAACGGCGCGATCGCGAACTATCTGCGCAACGCCAAGGGCTGGGACGACAAGGTCCTGCGCCTGCTCGCGCTCACCGAACAGGCCGACGGCGACGGTCGCACGCTTCTTCTCGCCTCCATCGATACGGTCATCGCAGAGGTTCTAGGCGGCGCGGCCGCACTGCGCGATCTGATCGGTGCGCAGGACTGCTTCGGCGACGAGATGGCAAACCTTGTCGAGCTGTTTCTCGGTGCGGAGCCAAAGGTTGCCGGCACGCACAACGGACTCACGGCGCTCACGCATCATTTCGCGGCCGATGACTTGCCGCTGGCCCGCACGGCCATCGCACAACGCCTGATGGCCGAATTCCGCAGCATCAAACGATTGCGCCCGGCATCGCTGACGGAGGAATTCCAGACCCTGCGCAAGATCGCCGACCGGCTGGTGCGCGGCGTCGGCAAGTATCTGAGCCACGACGATCTGATCGCGGCCTTTACGCTGCGGTCTAGACGCCTGGTCACCAACGAAACGCTGAGCGAACATCTTGCCGGCGCCGCCACCCCGGACGACAAGGTGAACCGGCTTCTGGATGTCGAGGAGAACATCATCGGCGCGGAGAATAAACGCAGGCTTGCCGAATTCATCGTCCCGATCATCACCGCATTGTCATTCGAGACTTATTTCCAGAACCAGAAACTCCCCATTCTATCGCGGCTGCAAACGCTCTCGCACCTGCAGGGACGCGTGACGCACTCCGGATTTCAGGAACCCCGCAAGCAGGAAATTGCGGATTTTCTGGACAGGACCGCGAACGAGATCGAGCAGCGCGCAAAACTCTTCGAATCCCTGCTTGCAAACGTGCCGAACCCGATCGAGCGGACGAACAGGCTCCTCAAGCTCTGCACGG
>CAZCJI010000586.1:0-1751 GCA_964498625.1 uncultured Rhizobium sp. | reverse complement strand
TGCATGAACTGGCTGAGCTGCCACGCCTGGAAATGCTTGCGCGCTTGCGCCTTCTCCTTGGTCGACATTCTCTGGTAGAGGTCCATGCCCGCGATCGGCAGCATCTCTTCCGGCAATTGCTGCGGATTTTCCTCGTCGAGCTCCTGGCTCCAGTCGATGCGCGTGGTTGCATCCCACTGGAACTCCTTGCCCTTCTGATAGAGGCCCATCATGCCGGCGCGGCCGGTGTCATAGACCCAGTTGAAGCAGGCGTCATAATTCTGCGGCACCGTCCACGTCGTGTCGGCGAGCGCCTCGGTATAGAGCGACGCGAAATTCGTCGGCGTCTTGGTCATGGACTTTTCCTCCCCAGGATTGTCTTGACCCGGGAAGGCTAGGCTCGCCTTGCCGTTAAGGCAACGCCGCTCAGGAGGCCTTTGCGAGACGGCTGGCCCGGATTCCGTAGAGGAAATAGATGATAAGGCCAGCGCTGTTCCAGATCACGAACCACCATTGGGTGAATTGCGGCAACCCGTTCAGGAACAGATAGAGGCAGCCGACGATACAGACCGGCGCAAGGATCCATGCCAGGGGCGTACGGAAAGCGCGCACGCGCTTCGGATCGCGCACGCGCAGGATCAGCACGCACAGCGATACCGCGATAAAGGCACACAAGGTTCCGGCATTGGCGAGCAGCGCAATCTTGTCGAGGGGCACGATTGCCGCAACCGCCGCCACGACGATGCCGGTGAGCACGGTCATCAGCGCCGGCGTGCCGCGCGTCTTGTGCACGGCGGCCAGGCTCTGCGGCAGAAGCCCGTCGCGCGCCATCACGAAGAAGATTCGGCTCTGGCCGTACATCAGCACCAGCACAACGGTCGGAAGCGCCACGATCGCGGCGCCCGCCACGACCTGCGCGGCAGTCCCGTGATTGAGTGCGTTCAGGATGTAGACCAGCGGCGCGCCGGTCTTGGAGAAATCGGCGTAGGACGAGGCGCCGAGCGCCGCCGCCGCGACGGCGATGTAGATCGCGGTGCAGATCGCCATCGATCCGACAATACCGATGGTCAGATTGCGCGCCGGATTTTTGGTCTCCTCCGCCGCGGTCGAAACGGCGTCGAAACCATAGAACGCAAAGAAGATCAGTGCCGCCGCCGCCAGAACGCCGCGCTTGACGCCGTCCGCATCGACATGGGCGTTGTAGCCAAACGGCGCAAAGGGATGGAAGCGGCCGATATCGAACGCCTGCGCCGTGAGTACCACGAAAAGCAGGAGTGCGGCGAGCTTGATCCCGACCAGGACCAGATTGACCGTCGCGCTCTCGCGCGTGCCGATGACGAGCATGACGGTCACCAACGCGGAGATCAGGATCGCAGGCACGTCGATAATGCCGCCGCTCATCCAGCCATGCAGGAATGCGTCCGGCACGGGAAGGCCGAGATAGTGGATGAACTCGCTCACATGCGACGACCAGCCGACGGCCACCGCCGACGCGCCGACCATGTATTCGAGGATCAGGCTCCAGCCGACGATCCAGGCGATCATCTCGCCCAGAACCGTGTAGCTGTAGGTATAGGCGCTGCCCGCCACCGGAATCATCGTCGCCATTTCGGCGTAACAGAACGCGGCGCAGGCGCAGATCACGCCGCAGATCAGGAATGAGATGACGACCGCGGGCCCCGCAAGACCGGCACCGATCCCGGTCAGCGTGTAGATGCCGGTGCCGACGATGGCGCCGACGCCGATGGCGACCAGATGCGGCCAGCCCAGCG
>CAZCJI010000585.1:0-1751 GCA_964498625.1 uncultured Rhizobium sp. | reverse complement strand
AGCCGGGCACCAGGCGCGGCACGTTCTTGCAGATGATCGGCTCGCGGAAGATCACGCCGCCCAGGATGTTGCGGATCGTGCCGTTGGGCGACTTCCACATCTCATGGAGACCAAACTCCTTCACGCGCGCTTCGTCCGGCGTGATGGTCGCGCATTTGACGCCGACGCCGTGCTTCTGGATCGCGTGCGCGGCATCGACCGTCACCTGGTCCTTGGTCGCGTCGCGGTGCTCGACGCCGAGGTCGTAATATTCGAGCTGGATGTCCAGATAGGGCAGGATCAGCTTCTTCTTGATCAGGTCCCAGATGATGCGGGTCATCTCGTCGCCGTCGAGTTCGACAACGGGGTTTGCAACCTTGATCTTGTTCATGGGGGCCTCGGTTTTTTCGCTGGCGGGGGGTATAGCGGGGGCGCAATCCACCGTCAAAGCGGCGAATGAACCCTGCGCCTGCCATCATTTTGAGCTTCCCTCAGCTCGCCGAAAATATCGGCGCGACGGCACGGGCGATGAAGAATTTCGGGCTGTCGGATTTGCGGCTGGTGAGCCCGCGCGTGGCGTTCCCCAATCCTAGGGCCGACGCGATGGCGGTCGGCGCCGGCGACGTTCTTTCCGGCGCGCGTGTCTTTGCCGATCCGAAGGCGGCGCTCGGCGATCTGCATCTCGTCTATGCGACCTCCGCGCGGGATCGCGGCGTGACCAAAGAGGTGATTACCCCTGCAGAAGCGGCGCGGCGTCTGCGTGCGGCGTCGGCACGCGCAGAGAGATGCGGCATCCTGTTCGGCAATGAGCGCGCGGGTCTCGACAATGAGGAGATTTCGCTCGTCGATGCGGTCATCACGATTCCGACTTCGGAGTTCTCGTCGCTCAATCTCGGACAGGCGGTTCTGCTCACGGCCTATGAATGGTTTCGCGCCGGTGACGACACCGTGCCCGCGCGCATCGAGCATGGACCTGTTCATCGCAAGCCGACGCGGGAAGAATTGTTCCAGCTCTTTGAACATCTGGAGCGGGAACTCCTCGAAAGCGGCTTTCTGTTTCCGCCGGACAAGCAGCCGCCGATGATCCGTTCCATCCGCGCCATGCTGCATCGCGCGCATCTGACCTATCAGGAGACGCAGACCATCCGCGGCATGATCGTGGCGCTGTCGCGCGGCAAGCACCGGGTGATCCGCAAGTGAGTATCGCGTTCGCGGCCATCGTGACCGTGCTGGTGCTTGGCGCGGCCGCGTTTGCGTTCTGGCCGGTTCTGCGCGGCGCCGCGCGCGGGCGATGGATCTTGGCGGCCGCCATCGCGCTGTTCGTCGCGGGCGCCGGTGCGGGGACTTATCTGCTGCTCGGCCGTCCCGCGCTTGCGGTGCGTTCGCTGGAAGGAACCGATACGCGCGACACCGGCGGTCTCGTCGCGCTTCTGGTGAAGCGCGTGCATCAGGCGCCGGGCGATGTGCGCGCCTGGACCTATCTCGGCCGCGCCTATCTCACCCTCGGCGACGAGAACGATGCCGCGCGCGCATTTCAGCGCGCACTTCAGATCGACAAAAACAATGCGGAACTCTATTCGGCCTATGGCGAGGCGCTGGTCGGTGCGTCGCGTGGCGCCGTGCCGCCAGAAGCCGAAGCGGCTTTCCTGAAGGCCCTGACGATTGCGCCGAAGGACCGCGCCGCGCGCTACTATCTCGGATTCGCATTTGCCGCGCGTGGCGACAAGGCAAAGGCGATTGCGTTCTGGCAAAGCCTCATCGATGAGGCGCCG
>CAZCJI010000584.1:0-1762 GCA_964498625.1 uncultured Rhizobium sp. | reverse complement strand
CCTCAAGAGGCGCCTTCCGGTCCATCCCACTGATTCAATTGGCAAAACCGGCGCGAGCTGTTCACCCCGCCGGTCTCAAGGGGTATATAGGGAGGCGCGGGCAGTGGCGCAAGACCGGCCTTTCGCGGCGTGTCGTCCCTTTATTCAATCGGACTGTTCGACAGGACTTTGGACTTTTCGCGAAAATCGCAATTCAAATACCCTGTCCTGCACACAAGCCATTGATCTATAAAAGAAAACGTCTTGCTGGTGAGCAAGCCGAATATCCCTGCGCCATTCGAACCTCAGTTTCTCCAGGGGGTACCCCCTCATCGCTATCAAACATACGCCCAGCAAGACCCGCCGGCCGGCCATCTGAAATGGGCCTGGAGTGAAAAGCTTCAAGTCGTCCCGGCGAAATCACCGGTCACGGCAGATTTAGTTCAGCCGCCAGATTTCGAAGTTCAGCAGCGACGCGAAAGACACCCAGACGAGATAGGGCAGCATCAGCAGACCTGCCAGCCTGTCGGCCCGGAAGAAAGCAATTGCCGTCACCGCAATCGCGAGCCAGAGCGCCACGATGTCGATCAGCGCGGCGTCGATCAGGTGCTCCGCGAAAAAGATCAGCGACCAGGCGAAATTGAAGGTGAGTTGAAGGAAATAGAGCGTCAGCGCCATGGACATCACGCCCACCACGCGCCATGCGCGCCATGCCGCGACCGCCATCATCACATAAAGCGCGGTCCACACCGGCGCGAAGACGAAGTTCGGCGGATTGAAGTTCGGTTTCGCGAGCGCCGAATACCAGCCAGGGATATTCGGCTCCGTGAACACGCTCGCGGTCGCGCCGACCAGAAGCGTTCCGATCAGGAACGCATAGAGGACGCGCCGGTCGAACTGGACCTTGCCGTCTTCTTCCGTGCTCACGCGTGCGCGGCGTGATCGGCGAGGATGTCCGCGATGCAGGCCGAGACTTTCTTGGCCATCGGGATATCCAGGAATTCGTTCGGGCCGTGGGCATTGGAGTGCGGGCCCAGAACGCCCGTCACCACGAACTGCGTTTTCGGATAACGCTTGCCCAGCATCGCCATGAACGGGATCGAGCCGCCTTCGCCCATGAACGCCACCGGCGCGCCGAAATGCGCATTCGAAGCGCGCTTGAGCGAGTCCGCAAGCCAAGGCGCCAGCGCAGGCGCGTTCCAACCACCTTGTCCATCCTCTGCATGGAATTCAACTTCGGCGCCATAAGGGGGATCGGATTCCAGCGTCTGCTTGATCGTCTTTGTCGCCGTGTCGGCGTCACAGGTCGGCGGCAGGCGGAAGGAAAGCTTCGTCGTCGTGTAGGGCAGAAGAACGTTTCCGGCATTCTCCGGCATCGGATACCCGTCCATGCCGGTGACCGCGAGCGCGGGGCGCCAGGTGCGATTGAGCACGAGCTCGGCGAGATCGTCGTTGATTGGTTTTGTGTGACCTGAGAATGGAAGCTTGGAATAGACCGCATCGCCCAGAATATCGGCCGCCTGTTTTGCTTCGTCGATGCGGCCCGGCGGCACCTGCACGAACAATTCGTCGAGCTTGATGTCGCCGGTCTTCTCGTCCTCGACGCGCGACAGCAATTGTCGCGAGATGCGAAACGACGACGGCACGATGCCGCTGGCGTCGCCGGAATGCACGCCTTCGGTCAGCACACGCACGATCAGATTGCCCATTGCGATGCCGCGCAAGGATGTCGTGAGCCAGAGCTGATCGTAATTGCCGCAACCGGAATCCAGGCACACGACCA
>CAZCJI010000583.1:0-1763 GCA_964498625.1 uncultured Rhizobium sp. | reverse complement strand
GCATGCCGCTGTGGCGCGGTTATGAAAGCGCGCTGAACAGCCAGATCGCCGATCTGAACAACAATCCGAACTATGGCTATGCCGGCGCGATCACGGCGGCGCTGTTCCTGAACCGCTTCGTCACCAACACGAAAGCGTGGATGCATCTCGATATCGCGGCGTGGACCGATCGCCCCAAACCGGGCCGCCGCACCGGCGCTGAAGCCACTGCGGCCCGCGCGCTGTATGCTTTGCTGAAGGCGCGTTACGCGAAGGCGTAAGGGCGGCGAAGTTTAATTGACGACGGCGTATACGCCCGCAAAGCCGGCGGGCAGGGATGCGCAACCGTTCTGCATGCCGTTCCTGACGACCGGAGTGATGCGCCAGTCGCCGCTGTCGTAATCCCCATGCGGCACTTCGACGAAATGAAGGTCGCAAGGCATCCCGGGGATCGCATAAATCCCCTCATAGAGTTGCGACTTGGGATTTGTCGGAAACGAGCCCTTGCCGGAGAGGTGGAAGCAGCTCTTTTCTGGACACGCTGAGATCGTGAAGTTCGCGTCGCCCTTCCAGTCGCCGTTGACGAAGTTGATCATGGCGAACGTCATCGTGAATTTGTGCGGATTGCGCGCGGTGTAGGACTCCGAATTTGCCGCCGCAATGCCGCTGCTTGCTGTCAGTGCAAAAAGTGCTGCGAAAATCTGTTTCATCGAAAGCCCCCTAAAAAATACGCGTCTAATATCCCCTGCTCATATCCACGGTATTCGGATGTTTCTCGCCGCGTTCGGCGCGCGCGATGCCGTCGATGACAAAGTTCGCGGCGACGCGCGGATCGGAGATCGCCGCGATATGCGGGGTGACCACGATCTTAGGATGTTTCCAGAGCGGGCTCGTCTCCGGCAGCGGCTCGGTTTGAAAGACATCGAGCGTCGCGCCCGCGAGGTGGCCGGAGTCGAGCGCTGCGATCAAATCGTTTTCGATCAGATGACCGCCGCGCGCGACATTGATGACATAGGAATCCTTCGGCAGCATCGCAAAGCTCTTCGCGTTCAGAATGCCGCGCGTGTCGTCGGTCAGCGGCAGCAGACAGATCAGGAAATCGCTGGATCCCGTGAAGGCCGCGAACTCGTCTTCGCCCGCATAACCCTTGATGCCGTCCACCCGCTTGCGGGAGCGGCTCCAGCCCGAGACCGGAAAGCCCAGATCGCGCAAACGCTCGCCCGCCATCGTTCCGATTTCGCCAAAGCCCAGGATGCCGATGCGCGTGTCCGCGGTTTTGCGCGGCAGCATCATCTGCGCCCATTTGCTCTGCTTCTGCGTTTCCTCGAACGCTTTCGCGCGGCGATGCTGCAGAAGCACATGCATCACCACATATTGCGCCATCTCGGTCGAGAGTTGCGGATCGACGAACCGCACCAGCGGAATCTGCTTTGGAAATTCCGGATCGGCGAGAAATCCGTCCACGCCCGCACCGAGCGAATAGATCGTCTTGAGTTTCGGCAGCGTTTTCAGAAAGCCCGGCGGCGGACGGAAGCTCAGCGTGTAATCGATGTCTTCGGGTTTGTAATCGTCGCGGCCGTGCACGAACACATTGAGGTTCGCTTCACTCAGCCATGGCAGCCACAGCGGCGACCACGCCAGCGGTACGACCATGAGAAGATTGGGACGAGTGCTCACGCGCACACGCTCCGCGCTTTCGCCGTTGGGATCAAGCCTGCGTCAGTTCTTCTTGGGCGTGGCCGATGTGGGTGGCGTCGCGGCAGGTGTCTTGTCGGCCGGACTGT
>CAZCJI010000582.1:0-1767 GCA_964498625.1 uncultured Rhizobium sp. | reverse complement strand
ATCCCGAGCTTTTGGAGCTGGTGGAGATGGAGGTGCGCGAGCTTCTGTCGAGCTATCAGTATCCCGGGGACGACATTCCGATCATCCGTGGCTCGGCGTTGTGCGCTTTGGAAGACAAGCAGCCTGAACTGGGCCATGACGCGATCCTGAAGCTGATGGCGGCGGTGGATGCGTATATCCCGCAGCCGACGCGGGATGTTGACCGTCCGTTCCTGATGCCGATCGAGGACGTGTTCTCGATCTCTGGCCGCGGCACGGTGGTCACCGGTCGCGTCGAGCGCGGCGTGGTGAAGGTGGGCGAGACGGTCGAGATCGTCGGCATCAAGCCGACCTCGTCGACGACGGTCACCGGTGTTGAGATGTTCCGCAAGCTGCTCGACCAGGGCCAGGCGGGCGACAATGTGGGCTGCCTGCTGCGCGGCATCGAGCGCGAGGGTATCGAGCGCGGCCAGGTTCTGGCCAAGCCCGGCTCCGTGACGCCGCACACGAACTTCAAGGCGGAAGTGTACATCCTGACGAAGGACGAGGGCGGGCGTCATACGCCGTTCTTCGGCAATTATCGTCCGCAGTTCTACTTCCGCACGACGGACGTGACGGGGATCGTGAAGCTGCCCGAGGGCACCGAGATGGTGATGCCGGGCGACAATGTGACGATCGAGGTCGAACTGATCGTGCCCATCGCCATGGAAGAAAAGCTGCGCTTCGCCATCCGTGAAGGCGGCAGGACCGTCGGCGCCGGCGTCGTGGCGAGTATCATTAAATAAATTGCGTTCGTGACCGAAGGCTAAGGACTAAAAGAAGATGCAAGGCCAGAACATCCGCATAAGGCTCAAAGCCTTCGATCACCGCATCCTCGACAATTCGACGCGGGAAATCGTCAACACGGCCAAGCGCACCGGCGCCCAGGTTCGCGGACCCATTCCGCTGCCCACCGGCATCGAGCGTTTTACCGTGAACCGGTCGCCCCACATCGACAAGAAGAGCCGCGAACAGTTCGAAATCCGGACGCACAAACGTCTTCTCGACATCATCGATCCCACGCCGCAGACCGTCGACGCTTTGATGAAGCTCGACCTCGCGGCCGGTGTCGACGTCGAGATCAAGCTTTAAGGAGCGCTCACGCGATGCGCACGGGCGTCATCACACAGAAGGTCGGCATGACCCGCCTATTCCTGGCGGACGGCCGGCATGTGCCTGTCACGGTCCTGAAGCTGGATGGCTGTCAGGTCGTCGGCAAGCGCACCGAAGAGACCGACGGCTACACCGCCGTTCAGCTCGGTTCGGGCTTCGCCAAGGCGAAGCGTTTGTCCAAGGCCGATCGCGGCAATTTCGCGAAGGCCGAAGTCGAGCCGAAGAAGAAGTTGGCAGAGTTTCGTGTCGATGCTGCGAACCTTCTGGATGTCGGCGACGTGATCCAGGCGGATCACTTCATCGAGGGCCAGAAAGTCGACGTAACCGGTGTCACGATCGGCCGCGGCTTCACCGGCGCGATGAAGCGCTGGAACTTCCGCGGTCTCGAGGCGTCGCATGGCGTGTCGATCTCACACCGTTCGCTCGGTGGTACCGGCGGTCGTCAGGATCCGGGTAAGACCTTTAAGAACAAAAAGATGCACGGCCATTACGGCGTGGACAACGTGACGACGATGAATCTCGAAGTCGCGAAGGTCGATGTCGAACGCGGCCTCATTATGATCAAGGGCGCGGTGCCCGGATCGAAGGGTGGCTGGGTCATGGTGCGCGACGCCGTGAAGCGTCCGCACAAGGATG
>CAZCJI010000581.1:0-1778 GCA_964498625.1 uncultured Rhizobium sp. | reverse complement strand
CCGACCAGCGCGGTGAGCCGCTTGTGACTGTGGACATAGGAGCCCGTGGACTCATGGGCGACAACATCGCCGAGCAGAACGTTGTTCTGTTCATCCTGCTCGCGAATGTCCCAAAGCGCCGACCACGCGCCGACATCGCTCCAGCCGATATTGGCGGGCACGATGGCCGCGCGATCCGTCTTTTCCATCAGCGCGTAATCGATGGAGATGCTGGGGGCCTTGACGAACGCATCCGCGTCGAGGCGCACGAAGTCCGCGTCGCGCTTCGCTTTGACGAGGGCCTCACGCGAAGCCGCCAGAATCTCCGGCGCATGCTTCTCCATCTCGGCGATCAGCGCATCCGCGCGAAACACGAACATGCCGCTATTCCAGAAATAGCCACCATCGGTGGTGTACGACTTCGCGGTCTCGATATCTGGTTTCTCGACAAATCGCTGGACGCGGAACGCGCCATTGATCTTTTCCAGTGCTGCGCCGCGGTGCACATACCCGTAACCCGTCTCAGGTCCGGCCGGCGCCATGCCAAAGGTGACGATATGCTTTTCGCGCGCGGCGTCCGCGGCGATGGCAACGGCTTTTGCAAAACTCGCCGTATCGCGCACCACATGGTCGGATGGCAGAAGGACAATCACGCCTTCCGGATTCGTCTCGGCCGTGATGAGCGCAGCAACAGCCGCCGCGGGTGCGGTGTTGCGGCCCATCGGCTCCAGAACGATGGCGTGCGGTTTGACCCCGATCTCCTGCATCTGCTCGGCAACGAGAAACCGATGCGCCTCGCTGCACAGAAGCAGCGGTGCGGCCGCGTCCGGCAAAGCCGCGCGCAGCACAGTGTCCTGGATCATCGTGCGTTCGCCATGCAGGGCGAGAAGCTGCTTTGGCAGAGACGCGCGCGACAAGGGCCACAGACGCGTGCCCGCGCCACCGGAAAGAATGACCGGATACAGTGCCATACGGAACTTACGCTCCCTGCGCTCCAATGATCGCGACGCTGCACACGTTCATCGACGGCGCGCCACCGAGATTGTGGGTCATGCCGATGCTGGGATTCCGGAGCTGGCGTGCGCCAGCCCGGCCCTGAAGCTGCAGATACATCTCATAGAGCATGCGCAGACCCGACGCGCCGATGGGATGGCCGAAACATTTCAGGCCGCCATCGATCTGGCACGGCACCTGCCCGTCGGCGTCGTAGAAGCCGTTGAGCACATCCTTCCAGCCTTCGCCCTCGCGGGAGATATGCAGGTCTTCCATCGTCACGAGTTCGGTGACGGAGAAGCAGTCATGCACCTCCATCATCGAGACTTCGTCTCGCGGGTTCTTGATGCCGGCTTCGTCATACGCACGCTTCGATGCGATGCGTGCCGTGTGGAAATAGGAGCCGTCCCACGAATTGTGCTGGCTTTCGAGCCCGTTCGAAAGCGCGAGCTGCAGCGCCTTCACGGTGATGAGATCCTTCTTGCCGAGTGACCTGGCGATCTCCGGCGTCGTCACGATCGCGCAAGCAGCACCATCAGACACGCCGCAGCAATCGAACAAGCCCAGAGGCTCCGCAATCATCGGCGCGTTCAGGCACATCTCTTCCGTGATGGCCTTCTGCAAATGCGCTTTTGGATTCTTGGTGCCGTTGGCGTGGCTCTTCACCGAGACATGCGCGATGGCGCGCTTCAGATCGTCCTTCGAGACGCCATGTTTGTTGCGATAGGCCGAGGCGAGCTGCGCGAAATTGCCTGGCGCCGACCCGTTCGCACTCCACAGCGGATTGAGCGTCCCGTTCTCGCGCT
>CAZCJI010000580.1:0-1783 GCA_964498625.1 uncultured Rhizobium sp. | reverse complement strand
TACTGGCGGCCGGGAAGCATTTCATCCTCGGTCATCCAGAGGATATGCGCGGAGAACTGGTCGGAGACTTCCGGGCGCGCCGCCGCGGGCGTGAGGATATCGCCGCGCGACACATCGACTTCATCGGCCAGGCAGATCGTCACCGCTTCGCCGGCGATGCCTTCGTCCAGATCGCCGTCCATCGTGACGATGCGCGTGACTTTGGAGGTGCGGCCGGAGCCTGCGACTGCGATGGCGTCGCCGGGCTTCACACGGCCGCTGGAGATCGTGCCGGAGAAGCCACGGAAATCGAGATTGGGACGGTTCACCCACTGCACCGGCATGCGAAACGGTTTGGCCGCGACATCGGATTCGACATCGACGCTGTTCAGATGATCGAGCAGCGATGGACCGTGATACCACGGCATCTTCGGCGACTTCGCAATGACGTTATCGCCATAGCGTGCGCTGATCGGGATCGGCACCAGGGTCTTGAAGCCAAGTTGCTGCGCGAAATCCTGATAATCCTTGACGATGTCGTTGAAGATTTCCTGGCTGAAGCCGACTAGGTCGATCTTGTTCACCGCCAGCACCACATGGCGGATGCCGAGCAGCGAGGCGATATAGGAATGACGGCGCGACTGCGTCAGCACGCCCTTGCGCGCATCGATCAGCACCACGGCGAGGTCGGAGTTCGATGCGCCGGTCGCCATGTTGCGGGTGTATTGCTCGTGGCCGGGCGTGTCGGCGACGACAAATTTGCGCTTGTCGGTCGCGAAGAAACGATAGGCGACGTCGATGGTGATGCCCTGTTCGCGCTCGGCTTCCAGGCCGTCCACCAGCAGCGCGAAATCGATGTTGTCGCCGTCGGTGCCGAACTTCCGGGAATCCTTTTCGAGCGCCGAAAGATGATCCTCGAACAGCATCTTGGAATCGTAGAGCAGGCGGCCGATCAGCGTGGACTTGCCGTCATCCACCGAGCCGCACGTCAGAAAGCGCAGGAACGTCTTGTTTTCCTGCTCGGCCAGGAATTTTTTGAGATCGATCTGAGGGGCAGTCATTTAGAAATACCCCTCTTTCTTCTTCTTCTCCATCGACGCGTTCTCGTCGTGATCGATGACACGGCCCTGGCGTTCGGAGGTGCGGGCGGTGAACATTTCGGCGACGATCTCTTCCAGCGTCGTGGCGGAGGACTCGACCGCGCCGGTTAGCGGATAGCAGCCGAGCGTGCGGAAACGCACCAGCTTCATCTCCGGTGTTTCGCCGGGATGGAGCGGCATGCGTTCGTCGTCGACCATGATCATCGCGCCATCGCGCTCTACGATCGGGCGGCGGGCCGCGAAATAGAGCGGCACGATGGGGAGGCCTTCCATCATCGTGTATTGCCAGATATCGAGTTCGGTCCAGTTGGAGAGCGGGAAAACGCGGATCGACTCGCCCTTGTTCACGCGCGTGTTGTAGACGCGCCAGAGTTCGGGGCGCTGGCTCTTCGGATCCCAGGCGTGCTGCGCATTGCGGAACGAGAACACGCGTTCCTTGGCGCGGGACTTCTCCTCGTCGCGGCGCGCGCCGCCAAAGGCCGCGTCGAAACCGTATTTGTCGAGCGCCTGCTTCAGTGCTTCGGTCTTCATCACCTGCGTATGCAGCGACGAGCCCGACGCGAATGGATTGATGCCGCGGGCGACGCCGTCCTGGTTCGTATAGACGATCAGGTCGAGGCCGAGCCGCCTGGCGGTCTCGTCGCGGAATTTGATCATCTCCTTGAACTTCCACGTCGTGTCGACATGCATTAGCGGGAAGGGCG
>CAZCJI010000579.1:0-1789 GCA_964498625.1 uncultured Rhizobium sp. | reverse complement strand
TATCAGTACTCGCAAAGCGTTCTGAACTCGGTTCAGGGTTTTAGTGCCAGCGGCAGCCCGGAATCGGTCGCGGAACATGCGCTTGTCGCACAGGCGCAGCTTCACATCCCGATCTATCAGGCGGGTGTCGAGGAAGCCAATGTTCGCCAGGCACGAGAGCTTCACGCGCAGTCGAAACTCACTGCCGCATCGACAGATCGCCAGGTGCGTGACGCAGTGGAAGCGGCATGGAGCAATTTCCAATCCGCGCTCGGAACGATCGAATCCAACGCGGCGACCCAGAAGGCCGATGAGATTGCTTTCGAAGGTGTCAGCAAGGAGCAGCAGGTTGGCGGGCGCACGGTTCTTGACGTGTTGAATGCCGAGCAGGAGCTTCTGAACGCGCAGGTCGCTCTCGTCAGTTCGCAGCGCAATGCCGTCGTCACCGCTTATCAGGTACTGGCCGCCGATGGCGCGCTCACAGCCAAGGCGCTGGGTCTGAAAGTGAAGCTGTATGACCCATTGGAGCATTACGACAATGACGCCGGAGCGTTCGTTGGCTTCGGCGGCTAAGCTTTTGTGACGTTAAGAGATTCTTTGCGTTCCACCGGCGAGTATCCTATGGTTACTTTGCGTTAGAAAAGCGCGGCTGGAGCGATAAGCATGGCGTCGAGCCCTCAACATGAACCTACGATGGAGGAAATTCTCGCCTCCATCCGCAAAATTATCTCCGAGGACTCTTCGGAAGGCCAACCGGCGGCCGCCGATGCAACTGCGCCTGCCGAAGCAGACGTCCTTGAGCTGATCCACGAAATCCATGACGAACCGCCGGCACCGGTTATCGCCGCTGCTCCGCCATCGCCACCCGCTCCAGAGCCGGTTCAGGCGGCGCCGGAACCGGTTGCCGAGACCAACCCGGACCATGATGTTGTGTTCCAGACGATCGAGGAGGTTGCCGTGAGTAGCGAAGCGCAAGCCGTTACACCTGCCCATGAAGGCATTTTCTCCGACAAGACGCGCAAGGCGCTGGAAGACTCCTTTGCCAGCATTCACGCGCCAGACGCTGAGCCACCGGTACAGGAGCCCGTGCATGTCGATCATCCGGCCGCGACGCCCGAGGGAGCCTCTGTTCAGGCAGTGTTCGAGAAGGCCGTTCGCGATGGCTTCGGCCCCGTTCTTCATCAGTGGATCGGCGACAATTCCGGCGCCGTGCTCGAGAATCTGAAACCGCTCGTCCGCGAGTGGATGGATGAGCACTTCCCGGCGCTTCTCGAAGGGGCTGTACGGGCCGAAGTAGAACGCATCGCGCGCGCCCGTCACTGAATTCGGTCTCATCGCAAGGCTGAACCGGGGCGGACCAGGCCCCGGGTAGCCCCTTGACGTTCAGGCTTCCGGGCTTCACCAAGCCTCCAACAGCCGGAACGCAAGGGAATTCTTTCACATGCTCGACAAGACCTTCACGCCCCAAGAGGTGGAGGCCCGCATCTACGAACAGTGGATGGCGTCGGGCGCGTTTCGTGCGAACCGCAAGCCTGACGCCGAACCGTTCTGCATCGTCATCCCGCCACCGAACGTGACCGGCCGTCTGCACATCGGCCACGCGCTGAACAACACTTTGCAGGACGCACTCGCGCGTTTCGAGCGCATGCGCGGCAAGGACGTGTTGTGGCAGCCGGGCATGGACCACGCCGGCATCGCAACCCAGCTCGTCGTCGAGCGACAGTTGGCCGAGCGCCAGCAGAGCCGCGTCGCGATGGGGCGGGAGAAATTCCTCGAAGCCGTGTGGAAGTGGAAAGACGAGTCTGGCGGC
>CAZCJI010000578.1:0-1797 GCA_964498625.1 uncultured Rhizobium sp. | reverse complement strand
CCCGGTCTTCGCCATGATGCGAGCGCGATGAATTTCGACAGTCCGGTGCGAAATGCCGAGACTTCGTGCGGCGATTTTGTGCGGTTGCCCGTCGACCAAAAGATCGAGGACCTCTCTTTCGCGGGGCGTAAGAAGCGACATCCGCACGCTGGACACTTTCGCTTCTTCGACCCGGCTTCTCACATGCTGTCCTACGATCAACGCCTTCTGGACACTTTGCAGAAGCGTGCTGGCGTCGAAAGGTTTCTCGATGAAATCGATCGCGCCGACCTTCATCGCGCGCACCGCCAGTTGGACATCGGCGTGTCCGGTGACAAAAATGGCGGGCAGCACCAGGCCTCGTTGCGTGATTACTTCCAGAAGCTGCAACCCGTTCATTTCCGGCATACGGATATCGGAGATAACACAGCTCGCCGTCGATACTTCCCCGTCAAGACATTCAGTGGCCGACGAGTAATCCCTGACCGCATAGCCCGCCTGCTCCAGGAACAGCCTTAAGGTAAAGCGAATGTCGGCCTCATCGTCAACGACGAGGACGACAGGCTTTGATTGCGTCGCGCTCATGCGTGTCGCTCCTCTGCTGCGTAGTCGCGGTCGCGGTACAAATCCTCGACCACATGTACAAATGCATGTTTCGGATCGGCGACAGAAGCTCGCACCGTCGGGCCTTCAAGGTAGCGAACTCCCGCGCCGATCGCGTTTATGGCTACGCTTCTTTTGGAGATGCCTAATGCGAACGACTCCATGGCATTCTCGCGCGCGTCGCGCACGAGGGCATTCATTCTGGCAATCACTTGACGTTCCGGCTTTCCGGGCGAGAGCGCAATGCCCAGCGCATGAATTCCTGTGTTGCGAAAGCGTGTGTGGAACCCTTCGTCGTCTTCCGAGATGCAAAATACGTGCTTCGAAAAACGCGACAGCTTGGGAAGCTCGTGAACCAGACGGATATTTGGGATACCGACGTCGAAGCCGTGGACGACGAACGCGATATCGCGAAACTGCTCCACAGAGCCAGGCGCCGGAACCGCGCTATATTGGGCCCAAAGTGACTGTCGGCAAAGCGTATTGAAATGCAGCGGGGCGGCCAACAAAACGCGAAGGCCCGCGCTACGCAATTGACTTGCGCGCTGCAGGCATTCCCGAAAGGCCAGTATGTCGAGCGTTAACTGATCCGCCTCTCCTTCGGCCGCCATGAAGGGGCACCCCGAAACAGCACCGCCGCTAATCGTGTCCGGCAGAAAGTGGCAAATATAGGTAAGGACGACGTTGCGCGCGGTATCCCAAAGCGGCCGGTATACGAACGCGGGCTTGCTACTCGAGACGGTGTGCACCGCTGCAGGAGAGCTTCCCGCGCGGACCCTGATACACTGCTCAGCCTTTGGAACGGCTCCGCCGTTCTTGTTGGAGAAGATCACTTCTCGCCCGTCACGTTCTAGCGCCCGGTCGAGCCGTGCTCTTGCGTGCGGAGTGTCCAAAGAAATAGCATCGACTGCGGCTACTAGATTGCGTACCGCGATATCCTCGCCCTGCTCGCCGAAAAGTCTGCGGCAGACGCTTTGGATGACGGCGGCACATTTCAATTGCGCTTCGGCGACGCTGAGATCGCGGAAGAGCAGGAAATAGGACAATTCGCCGAAGTCGCAGAACGTATCGCCGGGGCTCATCTCGCATTTGATCGCCGCTTTAAAATAGCGGTGCACCAGATCGGACATCCGGTCCCATCTGGGCCCCAGACGCAACTTGATCGAGTCCAGGCCCAGCATCTGTATCTTGCTTCCGGAGACAATGCGCAGATCC
>CAZCJI010000577.1:0-1797 GCA_964498625.1 uncultured Rhizobium sp. | reverse complement strand
GCAATGCGATCTGGCTGTTCCTCACCCATCCCGAAGAACTTGCGAAGCTGAAGGCCGATCCCACGCTCATCAACAACGCCGTGGAGGAAGTGCTGCGTTATGAATCACCGGTCGATATCACCGGCCGCATCGCGCCGCGCGATCTGGAGGTCGGCGGCTGCCCGGTGAAGCAGCGCCAGTCGCTGCTCGCCTCGCTGCGCGGCGCCAACCGCGACCCGGAAGCGTTCCCCGACCCGCACCGCTTCGACATCGCGCGCAAGGACGCACCGCACGTCGCGTTCGGCGGCGGATTGCATCTGTGCATCGGCGCGCCGCTCGCGCGCCTGGAAGCGCAGGTCGCGCTCGTTTCCTTCTTCGACGCATTCCCGAACGCGCGCCTCGCCGATCCCGATATGAAGCCCGAGTGGCGCTCGATGCCGTTCTTCCGGGGGCTGAAGACTCTGACAGTGCGCGCATAAACACGCGCAAGCCCTTGCGGACAAAATTGGAGGCGAGCGGGCCGCAAAACCCGCGAGTCAAGCGGGTTTGCTTATATATTTGCGCCGCTTGAAATCGCCGCAATCCACTCTGATATTCGCGTATATCGGGAAAAGGGCTCTTCCATGTCCAGCGTCATTGATTTCCTGGCCGGCCATTATGCCGGCGTGGGCTTCTGGCTGATCGTTTTCGCCATCATCGCGTGGATCACCGTCACCAAGTCGATCCGCAACATCGGACCGGCCGAGGTCGGACTGGTGCGCAAGCGCTTTTCGGTCCGCAAACTCGGGCCCGGCAACGTCGTCGCGTTCAACGGCGAAGCGGGTTACCAGGCGCGGCTGATGATGCCCGGCATCCAGTTCAAACTCTGGCCGCTCTATGATGTCACGCGGCATCCGATGGTACAGATTCCCGCCGGCCAGATCGGCGTCGTCATCGCGCAGGTCGGACAGCCTCTACCTGTCGGCGCCAAGTCCGGTGTCTACAAGAAGGCGTTCGGCAATTTCCAGGACATCGAAGCGTTTGTCGAAGGCGGCGGTGAGAAAGGCGTGCAGCGCCCCGTGCTGCCGCCGGGCACGGTGGTGCCGATTCATCCCGTCGGTTTTCTCGTCATTTCCAAGGACGCGGTCTACGGCGTGCCGATCGACGACGAATATGCCGCGCTCGAGCGCAAGGGCGCGTTGAAGGCGCAGTCGTTCGGGCTGGAGCCCGTGCAGCTCGAGGTCGTGCGCATCGAGCCGCGCTTCTATCAAGACGGCAAAGTCGTCGACATGATCGGCATCGTCACGACGTTCGACGGACCGCCGCTGCCCAAAGGCGCGATCGCAAATCGCATCGGCGATTTCGTCGATCTTGCAGGGCTGGAGAAGGATCCCGCCGCCAAGGACAGCGATCTGGTCGAGGCGATCCTCGCGGTCAAGAACGAGGAACACAACAACTATCAGGACTTCCAGGCCTTCCTCGATCATGGCGGCCGGATCGGCCTGCAGCATGACCCGCTGATGTACGGCGCATACACGCTCAATCCCTTCCTTGTCTCGGTCGAGATGGTGCCGATGCTGGTGGTGAACCAGGGCGAGGTCGCGGTGCTGAAGGCTTATGTCGGCCTGGCGACCGAAGACACGTCGGGCGTCGATTTCAAGTTCGGCGCCCTCGTGCGCCCGGGCCATCGCGGCATCTGGCAGGAGCCGTTGCGCACCGGAAAATACGCGATCAACCCGCGCTGCTATTCGGCGGAGATCGTGCCGACCTTCATCCTCACGCTCAACTGGGCCGACGCGACCTCGACTGCGCACAATCTCGACAAGGGCCTGAAGCAGA
>CAZCJI010000576.1:0-1805 GCA_964498625.1 uncultured Rhizobium sp. | reverse complement strand
GGCGAGGCCGATGAGCAAGCGCCGGCGGGGAGTGCCGAGATGTTGGCCGGCGGGTGTTGCATCACTCATGGTCTTGCCCTGCGGAAGTGTCCGGTTTGAAGCCACCGCCGATCGCCATCAACAGCGTCACACGGGCGGAGATCGTGTCGGCGGCAAGCGCCGCATCCTGCTGGCGTGCTTGCAACAGCAAGCTTTCGGTATCGAGGGCCGTCTGTTGCGGACTGAGGCCCGAGCGATAGCGCTCGCGCGCCAAGTCGAAGCTCTCCTGCGCATCGGCCAGAGCTACTCTCTGGTCAGCGGCTTGGCTTTCGAGGCTCCTGAGGGTGGTTAGCGCGTCGGCGGTGTCCTTCACCGCCGAGACGACGGTTGCGTTGTAGTCGGCCACCGCCTCGTCGAGACCGGCTGTCGCACCTGCGAGATTCGCATCAAGCTCGCCGGCATCGAAGATCGGCAAGTGGATCGCGGCACCGGCGCCGTACTGTGCCGAGGACAGTGAAAACAAATTGTTGAATCCGATCGCGGCGGTGGTCGCCAGCGCAAGCAAATTGATGTCGGGATAATATGCTTTCCGCGTAACTTCGCGGCCTTGAAACGCGGCTTCGATGCGGGCTTGCGCAGCGGCAATGTCGGCTCGCCGTGCGAGCAGATCGACGGGCAAATTGGCGGGGAGCGTCAGCGCGGCTGTGTTCAGCCGCGGCCGCTTGATGTCATACGCATCTGCGCCGCGACCGGTCAGCGCCGCAATCTGGTGCACCGCCAGCTCGCGTACGGCTTTTGCCTGCGTCAGATCTTCACGTGCCAAAGCGAGCAATGCGGCGGCTTGCTTCTCCGATGCGGGATTGTCGAGGCCGGCCTTCACCCGGCCTTGTGTCAGCGAAAAAATGCCTTCGCGTTGTTTGACCGTGTCCGCCGCGACATCGACCAGGAGCTCGGCGCGCCAGAGCCCTATATATGTTTTGGTGATCGATCCGGCGAGCAGCAGCCGTGCCGCCGTGGCATCTAGCTCGGCGGCGTGCGCACCCGCCCGAGCGCGCGCGACCTGGGCATCCAGCTTCCCGAAGAAATCGAGTGACCAGGTGAGATTCGCACCTTGGGCGCCGAACCACCGCCACGTACCGCCGTAGGGCGGAGGGATGATGTAGTCCTTCGAGAAGCGCTGGCGCACGTCCTGTCCGTCGTAGGTTATCTGCGGATAGGTCGCGGCGCGCGCCGCCGACAGCTGCGATTGCGCGGCGCGCACGCGTGCGAATGCTGCAGCGAGCGATGGGTTTCCCTTCAGCGCCTGATTGACCAGCTCATTGAGCTGCGGATCGTCGAACTCCGTCCACCACGTGTCGGCGACGACGGGCGCGGGCAGCGTGCCAAGTCCCAGTGTCTCGCCCTTCAGCGGGACCTCACTGGGCGTGGTCGACGGCGTCGAGACGCAGCCTCCTAGTGCGAAGCACGTAAGTAGGATGACGGACGGGACGTTGCCAAGAATTGACTTCATATCCAGCCGCTCCACCGGCTGCATCGATGGGCGCGCATCATCTTGATGCCTGCTGACGCAACGCGGCCACTTCGCCGGTAGTGATCTTTGATCCGGTACCGCCGAATCTGGCGGTCACGTAGTTGGCGACAGCTGCGATCTCCGCATCGGAATAAGCAGCGCCGAAGGCAGGCATAGTGACCATGCCGTGAGCGGTCTTTCGCGTCGTGCCAGAGATAACGATCTGGGCGACGTTCGTCGCGCTGGGATCGTTGACGGCGCGAGCGCCGGTGAGCGTCGCCAGCGGCGTCAACGGACTGACACCGCTCCAGGCATG
>CAZCJI010000575.1:0-1813 GCA_964498625.1 uncultured Rhizobium sp. | reverse complement strand
GGTGTCTCATGAAAGTTCAGCGCAGACCGAACGGGGGGTTCGATCTCGCACAGGCGCCGTCCCGTCTCTTCCGGCGGTGCCATCAGTTCTACGGCGATCTCTACGCAATGGAAGCCGGGGTGCGCGAGCTCACGCCTCAGCAGTTCACGGTCCTCGCTGCGCTCGAGCATAATGAAGGCGCGAGCCAGACCGCGCTTGTCGACATCACCGGCATCGACCGTTCGACGCTTGCCGAGATGGCGCGCCGCATGGTGGAGAAGGGACTGCTTGAACGCGAACGCACGGAGGAGGATCAACGCGCCAACGCCGTCGCCATCACCGCGAACGGACGCAAGGCGCTGCGTTCGGCACGGCTCGCCGCAGAACGCGCGGAACGTCAGTTGCTGGAGACGTTGCAGGCCTCCGATCGCGTGAAGCTGATCCGCTATCTCACTCAGATCGCAACCGCGGCTGAGGCGCATGCCATGAACGGCCACGCCAAACCCATGCGCAAACCGATCCGCCGGCGCCGGACCTAAACGCCTGTCCTAGATACGAATATCGAGCTGGCTGCCAGGCGGGACCGCTGGCGTCTGTGCCGCTACCGGGCGTGGCGTGGCCGCGGTCTGCTTGAAATCGATCGGCGCAAAACCGTCGCCCTTGCCGTGATCGGCCAGCGCCTCCGCGAAAGGTTTCGCAGCGGGCTTGGCCTGAGGCGCCTGTTTCGCGGCCTGCTGCGCGGCGATGAGAATATTGGCGGAACTGATCTGCATGAGGAAACCCTGGCAGATCATGGTTTGCAAAGTCTTAAATTCAGCCTCGAGCGGCCCTGATCGCCGGCAGGAGCTGCGTGTTCAGGACTTCTTCGGTGATCTCGCCGGCGATGCGCGCGCGGATGATGCCGCGGCCATCCACCACGAACGTTTCCGGCACACCATAAACGCCCCATTCGATGCTCGCGCGCCCGTCGGCGTCGAGCGCGACGCGCTGAAACGGATTACCGCCGCTCTCCGCAAAAAAATCTCGGATCTTGGCGGGCGTGTCTTTCTGGACGAGACCGAACAGCGCGAAGTCTTTGCGGTTCGCGAGCGTCGCGATCACGGGTGCTTCGCTGTGGCAGGGCGCGCACCAGGACGCGAAGACATTCACGACCGTGACATGACCAGACGCAAGCTCGCGCGGCCCAAAGCCCCGTGTCGCCGCATCGAGCGCTGGAATCTCCAGGAGCGGCGCGGACTTGCCGATCAAAGCCGATGGCAGGACGTCCGGTGCGGGCTGGATCAGGCTGTGGAACAGAAAGCCCGCCAGAACGAGGAACGTGAGCGCGGGCAGAACATAGATCAGGCGCTTCACGGCTTCTTGCTTTCCAAAGCGGCGAGCACGGCCTTCGCACGGAGATAGGTACTCACCGTCCACCACGCCGTCGCGGCGAGTGCCATGAAAGAAATCCCGTAGGCCGGCCAGACATAGGCCGCATAACCGCCCATCGCCCAGAAATCGCTCATGCCTCACCTGTGAGCATCAGGCTGCGGGCACGGCGCGAGAGAATCTCGGTACGAATGCGCACCATCCAAAGCGTGAAGAACAGGAACGTATAGCCCAATGCCATCACAAACAGAGGCCAGAGAAACACGGCCGAGATGAGCGGACCGCCCCTGCGAAGGATGCTCTCGCCCTGATGCAAGGTCGTCCACCAGTCGACGGAGAATTCGATAATCGGGAGATTGACAGCACCGACCAGCGCCAGGATGGCGGCGGCCCGGGCCGCGCGCGTCTCGTCCTCGATCGCGTTCCAAAGCGCGATGTAGCCGAGATAGAGGAACAGGAGCAGCAG
>CAZCJI010000574.1:0-1819 GCA_964498625.1 uncultured Rhizobium sp. | reverse complement strand
AACGTGGGCGGCGAAGTTCTTTGCCAGGTGTTCTAGGAGAAGTTTGATGTCACGCATCGGCAAAAAACCGGTCGCACTGCCGAAAGGCGTCACCGCCTCGGTCGATGGTCAGACCGTGAAGGTGAAGGGCCCCAAGGGCGAGCTGAAGGTGACGCTCGTTCCGGAGGTCAGCGTTTCCACAGGCGATGGCGGCATCTCGGTCGCGCCGCGCGAAGAAATGGAAAACGCGCGCGCGATGTGGGGCCTGAGCCGCACGCTCGTGAACAACCTCGTCGTCGGCGTGACCGAAGGCTTCACCTCGAAGCTCGAGATTCAGGGCGTCGGCTATCGTGCCGCGGTGCAGGGCAAGAACCTGAACCTGCAGCTCGGCTTCAGCCACGACGTCGTCTACCCGATCCCGGCCGGCATCGCGATCACGGCGGAAAAGCCCACGATGCTCACCGTTACCGGCATCGACAAGCAGTTGGTTGGACAGGTTGCGGCTGAAATTCGCGCCTATCGCAAGCCAGAGCCCTATAAGGGCAAGGGCGTGCGCTACGCAGGCGAATATGTACGCCGCAAAGAAGGCAAGAAGAAGTAAGCCATGGTCAAGCACGTCACTTCATTCGACAAGCGCAAGAGCCGCACGCGGTATCGCATCGCGACCAATGCGCAGGGCCGTCCACGTCTGTCGGTGTTCCGTTCGGGCAAGCATATCTATGCCCAGATCATCGACGATGCCGAAGCCACAACGGTTGCTGCCGCCTCCACCAACGAGAAGGCGGACAAGCCCACGAAGACCTACAATCTCGAAGCCGCGACGACGGTCGGCAAGAAGATCGCCGAACGCGCGCTGGCCAAGGGCGTGAAGCAGGTCGTGTTCGATCGTGGCGGTTACATCTATCACGGGCGCATCAAGGCCCTCGCATACGCTGCCCGTGAGGGCGGCTTGGAGTTCTAAGCATGGCACGTGAAGAAGGAAGACGCCGGGAACGCGGCGGTGATCGGGAAGAGCGCGACAACGAGTTTGTCGACAAGCTGGTCCACATCAACCGCGTGGCCAAGGTCGTGAAGGGCGGACGCCGTTTCGGCTTCGCGGCTCTCGTGGTTGTGGGCGATCAGCGCGGCCGGGTCGGCTACGGTCACGGCAAGGCCCGTGAAGTGCCGGAGGCGATCCGCAAGGCGACGGACGAGGCGAAGAAATCGCTGATCAAGGTTCCGCTGAAGGATGGCCGCACTTTGCATCACGAAGTCCGCGGTCATCATGGCGCGGGCAAGGTGATCGTGCGTCCGGCGCCGGCCGGTACCGGCGTGATCGCCGGCGGTCCGCTGCGCGCAGTGTTCGAGGCGCTCGGTGTCGGCGACGTGGTGTGCAAGTCGATGGGCTCATCCAATCCTTACAACATGGTGCGTGCGATCTTCGACGGCCTTGAGAACCAGCAGAGCCCCCGCATGGTGGCGCAACGCCGTGGCCGCAGCGTCGCCGAGATCATCTCGCGCCGCGAAGGTCAAAAGGGCGAACAAGCGGCGGCAGGAAACTAAGCCATGGCCGAGAAGAAAACCGTTACGGTCCGCCAGATCCGCAGCGCCGCACGCCGTCCCGACATCCAGGCGCAGACGCTTCGTGGCCTGGGGCTTGGCAAGATCCGCCGTACCCGCACACTGGAGGATACGCCGTCGGTGCGCGGCATGATCCGCGCGGTGCAGCATCTCGTCGAGATTGTTGAAGAGAAGAAATAGGTCAGGTGGCTGGTTGCTGACGCCGCCGGCCATGGAGAGTTACGATGAAGCTGAATGAAATCCGCAACAATCCCGGTGCGCACAAGCACAAGCACAAGGT
>CAZCJI010000573.1:0-1822 GCA_964498625.1 uncultured Rhizobium sp. | reverse complement strand
CCGAAGTGAACGCGGGCGACATTCTGGTGGGCAAGGTGACGCCGAAGGGCGAAACTCCGATGACGCCGGAAGAAAAGCTCCTGCGCGCCATCTTCGGCGAGAAGGCGGCCGATGTGCGCGACACATCGCTTCGCGTTCCGCCGGGCGTCACCGGCACGATCGTCGAAGTCCGCGTCTTCAACCGCCATGGCGTCGATAAGGATCAGCGCGCCATGACGATCGAGAAGGCGGAGGAAGACCGTCTCGCCGAAGACCGCGACGACGAGCTCGCGATCCTCGAACGCAACATGTTCTCGCGTCTGTCCGACCTGTTGCTCCACAAGACGGCGGCGTCGGGCCCGAAGGGCATGGCGGCCGACACCAAGATCACGCAGACCGTGCTCGACACGATCCCGCGTCACCAATGGTGGCAGATCGCGCTCCGCAACGAAAAGGCGATGGGCGAGATCGAAGCGCTGCGCAAGCAGTACGACGAATCCAAGCAGCGCCTCGACAAGCGCTTCGCGGACAAGGTCGAGAAGCTGAAGCGCGGCGACGAGCTGGCGCCCGGCGTGATGAAGATGGTCAAGGTGTTTGTCGCGGTGAAGCGCAAGCTGCAACCCGGCGACAAGATGGCCGGCCGTCACGGCAACAAGGGCGTGATCTCGCGCATCGTTCCGATCGAGGACATGCCGCATCTGGAAGACGGCACGGCGGTTGACGTCGTGCTCAATCCGCTCGGCGTGCCATCGCGCATGAACGTCGGCCAGATTCTCGAGACCCATCTGGGATGGGCCTGCGCGGGTCTCGGCAAGCAGATCGGAGACGTGCTCGACAAGGTCAACCGCGACGGCAAGTATGAACCGCTGCGCAAGGCACTGAAGGGCGTCTACGGCGACGACGCGCGTCTGAAGGAGCTTGACGAGCAGGGTCTGGCCGAACTCGGCGACAATCTGCGCGCCGGCGTTCCGATTGCGACACCGGTGTTCGACGGCGCCAAGGAAGCCGACATCGTGCAGATGCTCGATCAGGCCGGTCTGACCCAATCCGGTCAGGTCACGCTGTTCGACGGCCGCACAGGCGAGGCGTTCAAGCGCCAGGTCACCGTCGGTTACATCTATATCCTGAAGCTGCATCACCTCGTGGACGACAAGATCCACGCGCGGTCGATCGGCCCGTACTCGCTCGTCACCCAGCAGCCGTTGGGCGGCAAGGCGCAGTTCGGCGGACAGCGCTTCGGCGAAATGGAAGTGTGGGCTCTCGAGGCCTACGGCGCCGCCTACACGTTGCAGGAAATCCTGACCGTGAAGTCGGATGACGTCGCCGGCCGCACCAAAGTCTACGAGGCGATCGTGCGCGGCGAAGACACGTTCGAAGCCGGTATTCCGGAATCGTTCAACGTGCTCGTGAAGGAAATGCGCTCGCTGTCGCTGAATGTAGAGCTGGTGAACGGGGCGACACCTTAAAACCTGTCATGGCCGGGCAGCCCGAAGGGCGCGACCCGGCCACCCAGGTGACGGAATTTAATGCCGCCGATGTGCGGCGCAGTTAGATGGCCCGCACGCGCTGACGCTGGCGGGCCATGACAAAGTTAAAAGGAAAGGCTCGTAAATGAATCAAGAGCTGATGAATGTGTTCCAGACGAAGGACGTTCCGACCTTCGACCGGATCAAGATCTCTCTCGCAAGCCCCGACCAGATTCTGCGCTGGTCGCATGGCGAGGTGAAGAAGCCCGAAACGATCAACTACCGCACCTTCAAGCCGGAGCGCGACGGTCTGTTCTGCGCGCGCATCTTCGGGCCGGTGAAGGACTACGAGTGCCTGTGCGGCAAGTACAAGCGCA
>CAZCJI010000572.1:0-1846 GCA_964498625.1 uncultured Rhizobium sp. | reverse complement strand
TCAGAAGGGTGAGGAAGAAGAGCGCACCCTGAAGGCCGATCTCGATTCCATTCTTGCGTCCTATCCGAACATTCCGGCTTCCGATGTGCCAGGCGGCATGGACGAAAACGGCAATGTCGAGGTTCCTGCGCGCGCGTTCGGCACAAGGCCCGCAATGAACGCCGCGAAGGAGCATTTCGAGCTGGGCGAAGCGCTCAGCATGATGGATTTCGAGCGCGCGGCGAAAGTGTCCGGCGCGCGGTTTGTCTATCTCAAGGCCGGTCTCGCACGCCTCGAACGCGCGCTCGGCATGTTCATGCTCGACCTGCACACGGACACATTCGGCTACACCGAAATGGCGCCGCCGATTCTCGCGCGCAATCAGTCCTTCTTCGGCACGACGCAGCTCCCGAAATTCGAGAACGATCAGTTCTGGGCGATCAGCGGCGAACTGCTCCTGGAAGGTGACGCAGACGAGATCCGTGAACATCGTTATGGCCTGATCCCCACGGCGGAAGTCACGCTCACGAACTACGTTCGTGATGAAATCCTGGATGAAGAGAATCTGCCATATCGCTTTATGGCATGGACGCCGTGTTTCCGCGCAGAAGCAGGTGCGGCGGGAAAGGACACGCGCGGCATGATCCGCCAGCATCAGTTCTCAAAAGTCGAACTGGTTTCGATCACGACGCCGGAGCAATCCGAGGCCGAACACGAACGCATGACGAATTGCGCGCAGGAAGTGCTCAAGCGGCTTGGCCTGCATCATCGCGTGATGACGCTATGCACAGGCGACATGGGCTTTGCGGCCAAGAAGACCTATGACATCGAGGTCTGGTTGCCTGGCCAGAACCGGTTCCGCGAGATTTCGTCCTGCTCCAATTGCGGCGACTATCAGGCCCGGCGCATGAACGCGCGCTATCGCCCGAAGGACTCTAAGCAGCCGCGTTTCGTCCACACACTGAACGGCTCTGGTCTCGCCGTCGGCCGCACGCTGATCGCAATCCTGGAGAACTATCAGCAGCCTGACGGCTCCATCGCCATCCCGGACGCGCTGCGTCCTTACATGGGCGGGATGGAGAAGATCGCGAAGCCGTGACGGACACGCTTATGACGGCGCGCCTCACGCTTCGCCGCATCGAGATAGACGACGTTCCCGCGATGCACGCGATATTCGCGGATGAAGAGGCGATGCGGTATTGGTCGCGACTGCCACACGCCGACATCGCGGAAACGGAAGCGTGGGTCACGAAAGTGATTGCCTCGAACGAATCCGGCGACGGCGATGATTTCGTCGTGATCCAGGACGGCGCGCTCGTCGGCCGCATCGGTATCTGGCAGAACAACGAACTCGGACTCATTTTCGCGCCGTTCGTCTGGGGAACCGGCATTGCGCGCGAGGCCGCGGAAGCACTTATAGAACACGCGCGGGGCCGTGGTATGATCTCGATGATGGCCGACATCGATCCGCGCAACACCCGCGTGCGCCGGTTCCTGGAGAGGCTTGGTTTCCAGAAGACCGGTGCGGCGAAGAACACCTACAAAATCGGAGACAACTGGACGGACAGCGAGTATCTAACGCTCGATCTTTCCGGAGCCCTGTAAGTGCGCATTCTTGTCACAAACGACGACGGCATCCACGCGCCGGGCTTGATCGCTGCGGAAACGATCGCCCGCGCGCTGACCGACGATGTCTGGATCGTGGCGCCCGAAACCGAGCAATCCGGCGCCTCGCACTCGCTCACCCTGTCGATGCCGCTCCGCCTGCGTGAGATCGATCCGCGCCGCTTCGCCGTCACCGGCACGCCGACCGATTGCGTGATGATGGCCTGCGCGCATGTGATGAAGGACGCCCAGCCGACGCTCA
>CAZCJI010000571.1:0-1853 GCA_964498625.1 uncultured Rhizobium sp. | reverse complement strand
AGTGGGCTCGACTCCACGGCCATCGCCGCGCTGGCGAGCCGCGCGCAAAAAGGCATTCACACTTTCACTGTTGCGTTTCCAGACGCGGAATTCAGCGAGGCGGAAATCGCACGCCGCACCGCGAAGCGCCTTGGATCGGAACACTCCGAACTTACACTCACGCATCAGGATATGCTCGCACGCCTCGACGAAGGTGTTGCCGCATTCGATCAGCCCAGCATGGACGGCATCAATACGTATTTCGTTTCCTGGGCAGCAAGGCAAGCGGGACTGAAAGTGGCGCTCTCCGGCCTCGGCGGCGATGAGCTTTTCGGCGGTTACACTTCATTTCGCGCGACTACGCACATCGCGCGACTGTCGAAGATTGCGCAATATACGCCGAGGCAAGTGCGATCGATCGCCGCGGCCGCGCTTGAAGCCTCGGGCGCATTCCCCGGCTCGCCCGACCAATTCCGCAAAGCCTCTGCAGCGTGGCTCGACCCCGCCCTGCTCCCACATCCTTATTTTTTCACGCGCGCTCTTTTCACTCCGCAAACAGTGGCGCGCGCGACGCGCAAGGATTCTGCCTCATGGCACGCGATGGAGTGGTGGCGCTGGCTCGACAGCGCGGCTCGGGAAGCTCATTCGATGGATCGCTTCACGGGAACCTCCTGGCTAGAGCTGCGGTCTTATCTCGTGAACACGCTTCTGCGCGACACCGATGCGATGAGCATGCGGCACTCGCTCGAGGTTCGGGTGCCCTTTTTGGACAGGCCGCTCGTCGAATACGTTTTGTCGCTGCCGGAATCCGCGAAGCGGAGTCGCGTTCGCCCCAAGGCGTTGCTCATCGAGGCGCTTGGCGATCTTCTGCCGCAGGAAATTGTCACCCAGAGAAAACGTACGTTCACGTTTCCCTGGGACAAATGGCTGCGGGGAGAGCTGGGCAAGCGTGTCGCCGCAGGATTGGCGGACTGGTCGCCCGCGCTTGCATCGCAAATTGACGGCGCGTTCGCCCAAACCGTTTGGCAGAATTTCCAAGGGGGCCGTACAACCTGGTCGCGCCCGTGGAGCCTGTACGTTCTGAACGAATGGGTGAAGCGCAACCTTCACTCAGAAGTTACGGGTAGTGAGGACCGTCGCAGCGCAGCTGTAATCTCTGCGGCATGAAGTTTTTCTAACGTTGTCACGCGCCAACGTGCAGCAACCGAGACACACTTGAAATGATCATCCTCGGGATTAACGCGTATCACGCAAACGCCTCCGCGGCCATCGTCGTGGATGGCCGCTTGATTGCAGCCGTCGAGGAAGAGCGCCTGAATCGCGTGAAGTACGCCGCAGGGCTTCCCACGCGCGCGATGCAATTTTGCCTGGACCGCGCCGGCGCAAAGCTCTCAGACGTGGACCACATCGCCGTGCCGCGCGATCCCTTCGCGCGCCTGGGCACCAAGCTGCGTTTCGCCATGCGCATGCCGCGATTCGCGCTCGACCGCTTTCGCGTGATGAAGCGCTTTGCAGGAATTCAGGAAGACATCGCTGGTGCATTCCAAGTCGCGCCAGAAAGCATTCGCGCGCAATTTCATCGCATCGAACATCACACCGCGCACATGGCGAGCGCATATTTCGTCTCGCCATTTGATCGCGCCGCGGTTCTTTCCGCAGATGGCCTAGGCGATTTTGCCAGCTCCATGTGGGCGCTCGGCGAAGGCCCGCGCATGCGCCCCCTTGGTGAAATCACTTTCCCTCATTCACTAGGAATGTATTACACCGCACTGACGCAATATCTCGGCTTCTGGAAATTCGGCGATGAATACAAGGTGATGGGCCTGGCCGCCTACGGCCAACCGGAATTTATGGATGAATTCCGCCGCATCGTG
>CAZCJI010000570.1:0-1854 GCA_964498625.1 uncultured Rhizobium sp. | reverse complement strand
AGATCGCCACGCGCGGGCTGAAGCTGGTGACGTCGTCCATCCGCTGCACGCCGAAGGAAATGTTCGACATGCGGCTCAATTCGCATAGCCGGCTCAATCTTATCTGCGCACTGCTGGATGTGATTCCGAAGGGCGCCGACGAGGCGCTTATGCTAGATCCGCATGGTTTTGTGTCGAGTTGCAATGCAACGAATTTCTTTTTCGTTCGCGATGCCGCTCTGTGCACATCGACTGGCGAATATTGCTTCAATGGCGTCACGCGGGCAAATGTCATTGCGCTTGCGCGCGCGAGCGGCGTTCCACTCAAGATTGCGAATTTCACGCTCGATGAGGTGGCGCAGGCGGACGAAGCGTTTGTCACGGGCACATTTGGCGGCTTGACGCCGGTACGCGAAATCGACGGCCGCGTCCTTCCCGAGACTTTGCCGGGATCGCTGACGACGAAATTGCGTGGGCTGTATGCCGAACTGAAGGATCGCGATGCCGCCTGAGCCCATTCGCATCGCGATGTGGTCCGGACCGCGCAATGTCTCAACCGCGATGATGCGCAGCTTCGAGAACCGCGCGGACACCAGCGTCATTGACGAACCATTCTATGCCGCCTACCTCGTCGAAAGCGGCGTTGACCATCCGATGCGCGCCGAAAGCATCGCTTCGCAGCCGAACGATTGGCGCGAGGTCGTGCGCCAGATCACTGGCCCTGTGCCGGCCGCGCGCGCGATCTGGTATCAGAAACACATGACGCACCATATGCTGCCAAGCTTTGGCCGCACGTGGATTGCACAATGCCGCAACGCGTTTCTTATTCGTGCGCCGGAAGACGTGCTTACATCTTATGCCCAGAAGCGGCCGGACGTCGCGCTGGAAGATATCGGCTTTGTGCAGCAATCCGAATTGTTCGATGCGCAAGCGCAGCGCATGGGTTTTGCGCCACCTGTCCTTCATGCCGACGATGTTCTCGCCAATCCAAGGGTGGCACTATCCGCATTATGCGTGGCGCTGGATATTCCATTCTCCGAACGCATGTTGTCGTGGCCTGCTGGCAAGCGAGCGACTGACGGTGTCTGGGCGCCGGTGTGGTATGCATCGGTCGAGAGATCGACGGGCTTCGCGCGGCCCAAACATCAGGGCCACAAACCGCTATCGGACGATCTCAGAAAGCTCTCGGATCGGGCGCGGCCGCATTACGAGCGGCTGGAAAAATTCCGGCTGAGAGCACTCTAGCGACTTTCGGTATCGTCAGATCTTGCCGCCGTGGATGTTCGTCGCCGGACGCGTAGCGGATTCTTCGAGAAGGCCCGCTTCGTCCCAAGCGCCTTCGAGCCGCAACGTCACGTAAGGACCGTTGGCGATCTTGATTGCATGTGGATGCGGTTCGAATTCGCGAAAGACCTCGATGTATTCGTGGTCGGAAAACACAAATACCTTTGCCGGATCGCGCGGGACAAAATCGTAAGTTGCCCAATAGGGCACAAGGCCCTTCATCGAATGCGCGTAGCCTGTAGTGAAGCCCTTGCGACGTTGATAGTCGAAGGCGAATTCCATCATTGTGCGCGTCGTCGGGCCTTTACGGAATTTCGGCAATACCGCCACGCGCTCGTATTTGGCGAAGGTGCCGAACCAGCGCATGCGCACCGTGCCGGCCGGCTCGCCATCGACATGCGCAAGGATGTGCGATGCGCAAAAGTCGTTGCCGTCGAACTCCTCGTCATAGGGGCATTTCTGTTCGCCGATGTAGACAACCGAACGAATGGCAAAAGCTTGCGCCAATGCCTCCGGCGTTTTCACCACGGATACTTTCACATCCATGATTATGCCGCTGAGCTCTTGACGCCTGCCGCCGGACGATCAAGG
>CAZCJI010000569.1:0-1858 GCA_964498625.1 uncultured Rhizobium sp. | reverse complement strand
TTCTGCCTGTCCCACCCCGGCATCTTCAGCAAAGGGCAGTGGAACTCATGTCAGAGCACAGACGCTTGGAGCGCGACCTCCGAGAGCTTCAGCCGTTTATCTCGTTGTGACATCAAGGGACACGCCGGGGCGGATTTGAAAAAATCGACCGTGGTTTCGACTCCGGTCGGGTTTCCGCGCCTTCGCCGACGTGCTGACCGCCCAGACAAATCATCACCGCTGACAAACGAAGGCAGCAAATGCCTAGATAGTCCACCAGGGATCGCGGCTGCGCACGCCTTAGATTGAGCCTGCCACGATCTACTCCGATACGACATCACCGTGTGTTCTGACGTATTCGGCGATGACGGCCTTCAACGCGGGCTTCTTTATCTTCCCCGTTTCCGTTCGTGGCAGCTCGCCGACCGTCACGACCAGATCGGGTATCTTGAAGCGCGCAAGCTCTTTGCTGGCGAAGGCACGCAGTGCAGACGGGTCCGGCGCGACAAAATTGGCCTTAGGCACAATTACCGCCGTGACACGCTCGCCAAGGACCGTGTCCGGCCTCGGCACAACGGCGATCTCCTGGATTGCGGGATGTCTGCTCAAGACAGCCTCGACCTCGATGCTGGAGAGGTTCTCTCCCCCGCGCCTCACTATATCCTTTGAACGATCGACAAAGAAGAACCAGCCATCCTCATCGATATAAGCCAGATCGCCGGTGAGAAAATACGGGCCCGCGATCGACGCGGCAGTCGCTTCCGGATCATCGGCGTATCCGCCAAATCCCACTTCATCGCGAAGGACCGCCACTTGGCCCGTTACACCGGGCGGACAAACATTGAGATTGTCGTCAAGAATGAAGAGCGTGCGGCCGGGCAACACTTTTCCGGTCGAGCCAGGCCTGTTTGGCTCATCCAATGGCGTGCAGACACAACCGCCCATCTCTGTCCCGCCGTACCAGTCAAAGGCACGAACGCCAAAGCGCTTTTCCACGGTCTCGAGCAGCGGTGCAACGCCCAGCGCCAGGATCTTCTGAAGCGAGTTGTGCGCTTCGGCGGAACAATGCTCTCGACTGAGAAGGATGTTCAGAATGGGCATGAGCGTAAAGAGGAAGGTGGGCCTGTGACGGTCTACGAGAGGCCAAAAGCGGTTGGCGGAAAAACGTCGGTTGAAGACGACACTGCCCCCATAGGTGAGCGTGTAGACCAGGCCGGAATTGCCGTTTCCGTGGAAGAAAGGCGTTACCACCATTGTGCGGTCTTCGGGCGTCAGGCCGAATAGTTCCTCCATCGGCGGCATCCGCCGCGCATTTCCCACCCGGACAATGGCTTTGGAACGGCTGCCGGACGTGCCCGATGTGAAGAAGAAGGGAGCACCGACATTTGCGGGCGGGTCGGGGAGACGCGTTATGCAATCGCGCGGCGCAACAAGCTGAAGCTGCTTCAGGCCCAAGCTTCCCGAACTGTCCGTCGAGATAAGCTGTTCAAGCCCCTCGACCTTGGAAGCAAGCACATTGGCGCGGGCAGACAGGTAGGAATCATGCGCAAGCACCTTCACCTTTGCCTTCTGCAGTATCGTTGCGGCTTCAGACGCGGTCCAGTTGGTGTTCATCGGAAAGCAACCGACACCAATGGCATTGCAGGCCAGAAAGATTTCGGCCCATTCGGGCCTGTTCAGGCCCCAAAGCGCGAGCTTGTCGCCAAAATCAAGTCCCAACTCATAGCGAAGCACATAAGCCGTCGCGGCAACGTTGGCGACCAGCTCCGAATATGTCCGGCTGCCGTCTTCGTCCGAGATCAAGGCAAGGCGGTCGCCATTTTCCGAGGCGATTTTTTTCACCGTCGTAAACAAAGTCGTCATGGCCGGTCCGTGAAAT
>CAZCJI010000568.1:0-1864 GCA_964498625.1 uncultured Rhizobium sp. | reverse complement strand
GAGATCACGCCGACCAAGCCGATGGCGACGCAGCGCGACCTGTCGCTCGCCTATTCCCCCGGCGTAGCAGTACCCGTGCGCGCGATCGCGGAAAATCCGGACACGGCCTATGACTACACGGCCAAGGGCAATTTGGTCGCAGTCATTTCCAACGGAACGGCGATCCTCGGGCTGGGCGATCTCGGCGCACTCGCCTCCAAGCCGGTGATGGAAGGCAAGGCCGTGCTGTTCAAGCGCTTCGCCGATGTCGATTCCATCGATCTGGAGGTCGGGACCAGCGAGGTGGACGAATTCGTCGCGGCCGTGCGTTACCTGGGCCCCACTTTCGGCGGCATCAATCTCGAGGACATCAAGGCGCCGGACTGCTTCGTCATCGAGGAGCGGTTGCGCGAACTGATGGACATTCCCGTCTTTCACGACGACCAGCACGGCACGGCCATCATCTCAGCCGCGGGCATCATCAACGCGCTGCACCTGACCGGCCGGACGATGGGCGACATCAAGGTCGTGGTGAACGGCGCGGGCGCGGCCGGCATCGCCTGCCTCGAACTGCTCAAATCTATGGGATTGCCGAACGAGAACGCGATCCTGTGCGACACCAAGGGTGTGATCTGGCGCGGCCGCACCAACGGCATGAACCAGTGGAAATCCGCGCACGCCATCGAGACCAAGGCGCGCACCCTGGAAGACGCGCTGGTGGATTGCGATGTGTTTCTGGGCCTTTCCGTCAAGGACGCGGTGACGCAGGAGATGGTGAAGACGATGGCGAAAGCGCCGATCATTTTCGCCATGGCCAATCCCGATCCCGAGATCACGCCGGAAGATGTGAAAGCTGTACGACCCGACGCCATCGTCGCCACCGGCCGCAGCGACTATCCCAACCAGGTGAACAACGTCCTGGGCTTCCCTTATATTTTCCGTGGCGCGCTGGATGTGCGTGCGAGGACCATCAACGAAGCGATGAAGATCGCGGCCGCTGAGGCGCTGGCCGCGCTCGCGCGCGAGGATGTGCCAGACGAAGTCGCGGCGGCCTATCTCGGAACGCGGCCGGTCTACGGGCCGGACTACATCATTCCCGTGCCGTTCGACCCGCGGCTGATCAGCCGGGTGTCGGCAGCGGTCGCGGAAGCCGCGATGAAGACCGGCGTCGCGCGGCGGACCATCGATCTCGACGCCTATCGCCACGAATTGTCGGCGCGCCTCGACCCATCGGCGGCGGTCTTCACGAAGCTCACCGCCTCCGTGCGCACGAACCCAAAGCGCGTTGTGTTCGCGGAAGGCGAGGAGGAATCCGTCATTCGCGCCGCGGCGGCATTTCAGAACTCGGGTCTCGGCAAGGCCTATCTCGTGGGCCGCGAGGAGATTATCAAAACGCGCATCCGCAATGTCGGACTGGAAGAAAACTCACTGGAAATCCGCGTGCCGGCATCGGCGCGAGCTGAATCGACCTATATAGACGCGCTCTACAAACGCACGCAGCGCACCGGCATGCTTTACCGCGATTGCGTGCGCCTTGTGGCCAACGACCGCAACATCTTCGCGGCGTCGATGCTGGCCGCCGGCGATGCCGACGCGATGGTCACCGGCGTCACGCGCGCCTACCAGCCGACCCTCGCCGATGTCCGCCTGGTTCTCGACTCGCCGGAAGGCGAACGGCCCATCGGCGTGATGATGATCTTCACGCGCGGCGGATTGGTGCTTGTGGCCGATACCAGCGTTCACGAGATGCCGACATCGGAGCAACTCGCCGATACCGCGATGCAGACCGCCGGTGTGGCGCGGCGCTTTGGCATGACACCGCGCGTGGCCCTGCTCGCGTCCTCGACCTTCGGCTTTCCGCGCAGCGAACGCAGCGAGCGCATCG
>CAZCJI010000567.1:0-1866 GCA_964498625.1 uncultured Rhizobium sp. | reverse complement strand
GGCTACGACGCGCTTAAGGACAAACACCCACGCCTGATCTATGCCGCCGTGTCGGGCTTCGGACACACCGGGCCTTATGCGAACCGTCCCGCTTACGACATGATCGCGCAGGCGATGGGCGGGGTGATGAGCCTGACCGGCCATCCCGGCGGCGCGCCGACGCGCGTGGGTACATCGACCGGCGACATCACCGCGGCGCTGTTTGCGACCATTGGCGTCGTGACCGCGCTCTACGATCGCGAGAAGACCGGACGCGGGCAGAAGGTCGATGTCGCGATGCTCGACAGCCAGGTTGCGGTTCTGGAAAACGCGATCTCACGCTATGTCGCGACCGGTGAGGTGCCGGGCAAGCTCGGCAGCCGCCATCCCTCTATCGCGCCGTTCGCCGCTTTCGCGACCAGGGACGGCTACATCGCCATCGCCGCCGGCAATGACGATCTCTGGGCGCGCGTCTGCCGCGTTATCGGCCGCGAGGAACTGATCGCCGACGAACGTTTCCGCACCAATCCCGCACGCGTGGACCATGTCGATGCGATGGCGGTGGAAATGGAAGCGTCGCTCTCTGCAAAGACCTCGAAGGAATGGCTTGCACTGCTGGAAGCCGCCGGCGTTCCCTGCGGACCGCTGAACAATGTCGCCGAGGTGATGGAAGACCCGCAGATCCTCGCCCGCAACATGATCGTGGAATCGCTCGACCCCGACATCGGCCCGATCCGCATGCAAGGCAACCCGATCAAGCTCTCCGCCCACGAGGACGCCCAAACCCGCGGAGCAGCGCCGGAACTCGATGGGGATCGGGAAACAATCCTGAAAGAATTGGGGGGCTAACCATCTTGTCATTCCCGGCGAAGATCGCACGCAACGCGTGCGATCTGAGGGAAGGGAACCCAACTTGAAGCGCTATTTCGTCTATCTCCTCGCGAACAAACCCTACGGCACGCTCTATGTCGGCGTTACCGGCGATCTCGCGGAACGCACATGGCAGCACAAGAGTGATCTTATTGAGGGGTTCACGAAGAAGTACGGCGTGCACATGCTCGTTTGGTTTGAGGAGCATGGCGATATCGGCTATGCGATCGATCGCGAGAAGCAGATCAAAGGCTGGAATCGCGCTTGGAAGATCAAGCTGATCGAGAAGCAGAACCCGACTTGGAAAGACTTGTATGAGGATTTCCTGAAGTGAAGAAGTTGGGTTCCCTTCCCTCGGCCCGCTTTGCGGGCCTCGCCGGGAATGACAATAAGGATGAAATTGGTCGCCCCAGGGCCTACATTAGCAGCATGCCCTTGGAATCGAGCTTTTCATGAGCGGTTATGGCGACCGCTATCGCGATCCGTTGGATGAGGCCTTTGGCGACGGTCCGAGCCGCGACAGCGGATCGGACGAAGCGCCGCGCGAGGTCGCGCCCTCCCGCGAGCCGCCTTATCTCGCCGGCCTGAACAAGGAACAGCGCGAGGCGGTCGAGGCGACCGACGGGCCGGTGCTGGTGCTGGCCGGCGCGGGCACCGGCAAGACGCGGGTCCTGACCACGCGGCTCGCCCACATCCTCGCCACACGCAAGGCGTGGCCGGGGCAGATTCTCGCGGTCACCTTCACCAACAAGGCCGCGCGCGAGATGAAGGAGCGCATCGGTGCGCTGATCGGCGGCGTGGTCGAGGGGATGCAGTGGCTCGGCACCTTCCACTCCATCGGCGCGAAGATCCTGCGCCGCCATGCAGAACTCGCCGGGCTCAAGTCCAATTTCACCATTCTCGATGCCGACGATCAGCTGCGCCTGATGAAACAGATTCTTCAAGCCGCGAATGTCGATGAAAAGCGCTGGCCCGCGCGCACGCTGGCCGCGATGATCGACGAGTGGAAGAACAAGG
>CAZCJI010000566.1:0-1866 GCA_964498625.1 uncultured Rhizobium sp. | reverse complement strand
GCGACGGAGGAAGGTTCGCCTTCCGTTTAAGCAGGCACAGGGAACCGCGCAACCACTGAATCGGAGTATATATGTCGCTTGAAGGCGCAATCGCCGCCAACCGCTTCGGACTTGGCGCCCGGCCCGGCGAAATCGCACGCGCGAGCGACAATCCCAAATCCTGGCTCATGGATCAGATGAACGGTCCGGCACCCCAGTTGGTGCCGCAGGACGGTCAGAATTTCCCCAACGCCGGCCAACTGATCGCGACCGAGGACCAGTACAAGATCGACAAGTTCATGAACAAGGGGAACAAGCAGAAGGGCGACAAGGCCAACAAGGCTGACAAGGCCAACATGACTCCAGCCGAACTGGCCGAGAAGAAAATCATGGCCGGAGGCGGCAACATTCGCCGCGAAGAGTATATCGACGAGGTCGGCGCTCGCTTTGCGCTCGGTATTTCGACCGACCGGCCTTTCGCCGAACGCGTCGTGCGCTTCTGGAGCAACCATTTCGCCATTTCTGCGAAGAAGCCGAAGATCCTGCTGTTTGCCGGTGATTTCGAACGTCAGGCCATCCGTCCCCACATCAACGGCAATTTCGAGGACATGCTGTTCGCCGTTGCCATGCATCCGGCCATGCAGATCTATCTCGACAATTGGCATTCCTTCGGGCCGAACTCTCCCGTCGGCAAGAGGCACAACAAGAACATCAATGAAAATCTCGGCCGCGAATTGATGGAGTTGTATACGCTCGGCGTCGATGGCGGTTACACCCAGGCCGACGTGATCGCGATGTCGAAGCTCCTCACCGGCTGGGGACTCTACAAGGACCGCCCCAACGGTTTCGGGTTTTACGAAGACCGGCACGAACCCGGTCCTATCACGCTGCGCGGCAAGACCTATCCGGCGGGATGGGAAGGCAGTGCTGCGGCGGTCAAGGATCTCGCGCACGATCCGGCGACGGCGCGCAACATCGCGCGCAAATTCGCGGCCCATTTCATTTCCGACGATCCGCCGAAGGAATCAGTGGCGCGCCTGGAGAAGGTCTTCAAAGAGACGCATGGCGATCTGCACGCGCTCAACGAGGCGATCGTGAATGATCCAGCGGCCTGGCAGCCGGAACAGAAGAAGATGCGCACGCCGGTAGAGTTCGTGACGGCTTCGATGCGGATCACGGGCTCGACGCCTCCGCGCGCGGGTCATGAAGGTCACGCGGTTCACGGATTGCTGTCAGCTGTGCGGGTGATGGGCGAAGCGCCGCTCGCGCCCACTTCGCCGAAGGGTTGGCCCGACAACGCCGATGCGTGGAACGGCTCCGATGCAATGCTCGCCCGCATTCAATGGGCAAAGAATTTTGCCGGTGGACTGCAATCCATGAACGCCGGTGCGGTCGCCGAAGCGGGGCTGGGTCCGCAGCTTCGCCCGGCGACCAGGACCGCGATGGCCGGCGCGGCGACACAAGGCGAGGCGCTCGCGCTGCTGCTTGCCAGCCCCGAATTTCAGCGGAGGTGATGACGATGTTCGACAAAACCACGCGCCGTTCCATCCTGAAGACCATGACGGCCGCCGGCGCGCTCTCGCTGTGGGATGCGCCGTTCCGGTTTGCGTTCGCCAATGCGCCAACCGACAGAAGGCTGGTGGTCGTCATTCTGCGCGGCGCGCTCGACGGTCTCGCCGCCGTGCCGGCATACGGCGACAAGGACTACGCCTCCGTGCGCGGGATCCTGGCGCAAAGTCCGCACGACGCGACAAGTTTGCACGATCTCGACGGCTTCTTCGGGCTTAATCCGGGATTGAGCGGCATGAAGACGATGTATGCCGCCAAGGAGATCGTCGTCTTCCACAACATCTGTTCGCCCTATCACGACCGCTCGCATTTCGAGGG
>CAZCJI010000565.1:0-1867 GCA_964498625.1 uncultured Rhizobium sp. | reverse complement strand
CACGTTCTCGGATAAGGCGCCCTTCGCCATTCCAAACTGGCAGATGTCGCCTGAAAACGGTTGGGTCGCACTTGGCCGCGAGGTCCTGCGTCCGGGCCAATTCGCGCACAATGTTTACGGCAAGCTCGATTGCAATCCGGCAGACATGACGATCGACAAACATCGCGCCAGTGCCTTCGAATTAAACTCATCCGACCTGGGTGTGCGGCTGAAAGATGCCGGGATCGAAACCATTATCGTTACGGGCACATACACCAACGCCTGCTGTGAATCGACGGCGCGCAGCGCCAGCATGCTCGACTACAAGGTGCTTTTTGCCGCGGATGCGACCGCGACGGCCACGGACGAAGAACACAACGCGGCGCTTCTCAACCTGCGCCTCTGCTTCGCCGATGTGATTTTCACCGACGAATTGTTGCGCAGGATCGACGCGTCGCATGCGGTGGTCAGGTCGCGATCAGCGCTGCCGGCTTGAACCGCAGCGGCATGTGCTTGATGCCGCGCAAGATCATGGACGATGTGAATTCAGGTTCGGCGACCAGCTCAATGTCCTGCATGTGTTCCAAGAGTATCTCGATCATGATGCGCAGTTCGAGCCGCGCGAGGTTAGCGCCCAGACAGAAGTGCGGGCCGTACGCAAAGCCGAGATGCGGATTGGGCGTGCGCGCGATGTCGAACCGATACGCGTCCTTGAAAACTTCCTCGTCGCGATTGGCGGCATTGTTCCACACCACGACCCAGTCGCCTTCGCGAATTTTCTTGTCCCCGATTTCGATGTCCTGCACCGCGGTGCGCAGTTGATGGGTCAGTGGAGACGTCCAGCGGACAGCCTCCTCGACCGCGAACTTCAGTGCCCCAGGATTCGCGCGCAGAGCCCGCAGCTTTTCGAGTTCGCCGGGATTGCGGATCAGTGCCGTCAGTGCGCCACAGAGCGCGTTACGCGTTGTTTCATGGCCAGCTGCGATAAACGCCGTCGCATTGAACGCGACCACCATGTCAGCGAGCTTTTTGCCATCGATCTCGGTGAGCGCGATATCACTCAAAAGGTCATTACCGGGCTTCTCGCGCCGTTCCAGCGCAAGCTTCAGACAGTAGTCCATCATCTTGCCGGTGCCGACCCGGCTCGTTTCTTCCGGCGTGCCAATGGAGAACTCAGGATCCTCCGGCGAGGTGGACATGTAGGTCCAGCGATAGATATCCGGCCAGACTTCCTTGGGCAGGTTCATGATGTGGCTGATGAGCATCAGCGGGAGACTCCCCGCCACATCGAACGCGAAATCGCACTCGCCCTTGGGAAGTACTTTGTTGAAGCATTCAATCGCCAGCATCCGGATCGTATTTTCGAGCTTGATCACACTTGGCTGCATAAACCGGACAGAGAACGCACGGCGCATCACCGCGTGCGGGGGGCCGTCCATTGCCGAGATCTGCGCGCCGGCAAGCTGAAGCGCGAGAAGATCGCCCTCGACCGGGTTCTCGTAGTCCGTGCTGATCGGAAGCATCGGCCCGGAGCGCGCACTGCTGAATATCTTGTCGTTTTCATAGACAAAACGGCCATCGCGATGCTTGGTGATACTCCAGAAGCCGCGGTTGTAACGGCCGACAGTCCAGTGGACCGGATCTTCTTTGCGGATACGGCGCAGGATGTCTTCCGGATCGGCGCGGCCGAAATACGTCGAGTCCGTGAGATTGTAATCGTCCTGATCGCGAGCCAAGGCGTTCATGGGTATATCCCTCACATATCCGGTACGAGCACGGCGCGGCCCTGAATTTCCCCGCGTTCCATGCGCTCATAGGCATCGATTACGCCGTCAAAGCCGATTCGCTGAACCTGCGGTACGACCAGCCCCGAGGCCGCGAGTTGCAC
>CAZCJI010000564.1:0-1884 GCA_964498625.1 uncultured Rhizobium sp. | reverse complement strand
CAGTTGCAGCACGTCAAAAGCGAGATAGATCGTGGCCTCACGGTTGGTGAGGCGATGGCTTGGGGGATAACGGAGCGCGAGGCTCACGTTGAGCGCGACGCTGACGCCGATGGCAATGGCACAGGCGATGAACGGCAGCCTATAGCCGAGTGCGAAGTAGACGATGAAGAGCGCCGCCGACTGCCCGCCGATGGCGAGCCAGCGCAGATTGCACAACGTCCTGAGGCGCACACGGCCGCGCGCCGCCGACGCAGGCAACAGCCGGATCGGAGCCGGCGCCGCGATATGTTCCGTCTGCTGCTCGACCGCCATGCGCCGGTTCGCCGCTTTCCCTTTGAGGCGATGGAATACTATCAATCGGCGGCGACAATGAAACCGCAGCCATGATCCGTACGCCGCAAGCTCTCATTCCCTACATCGCAGCGATCGCCGCGGTGATCGCGGGGCTTCTCTGGCACGAAGGCGATCAGGTGGGTGGACTTGGCCGCGCGGTCCAGAGCGGCGTGGCGCAGATCGGCGGGCCGTTTGCGCTTGTCGATCAGGATGGAAAAACACGAACCGACGCCGATTTCCACGGCCGGTTCATGCTCATCTATTTCGGCTACAGCTTCTGTCCCGACGTCTGCCCGACGACGTTGCAGGAGATGGGGGCTGCGCTCGACAAACTCGGACCGAAGCGCCCGCGCGTGGTCCCATTGTTCATCACGGTCGATCCGGCACGCGATACGCCTATAATCCTCAAGGCTTATATGAAAAACTTCGGGCCCGATTTCGTCGGCCTGACGGGCAGCGACAAGGCGATCGCAGAGGCCGCGCGCGCCTATCACGTCTACATCAAGAAACATCCGCTGTCCGGCGGCGGCTATTCGATGGACCATTCCGGCGTGATCTATCTAATGGGACCGGACGGAAAGTTCGTCACGTACTACGAAGACGAGATCGGCCCCGACAAGATGGCCGACGACCTGCGTGGCCGGTTTTAGGGAATAACGGTTTTGCCGTCTTTCATTTCTACCAGACCCATTGTGTTGCCGGCGGGATAGGTGAAGAGACCGATCACAACGACACCCTTCACCTCAAAACGCGGCATGACTGTCTTGCCACCCGAGGCTTCGACCTGTTTCAGCGCCGCGGTCACATCGGGCACGCCAAGATAGATCACTTTCGCGGCGGGATCCTGGCGCAGCGCGCCATCAAGTCCGGCACCCTTGATATTGCCCACGGCGTCGGTGCTCCAGCCGAAGACATCCGAATAGAACGCCTTTTGCTTCGCGCCATCGGGACCGGCGATATCGAAGAACACGACGGGTGCTGGCATCTTTTTCTCCACGGGCTTCGGGCTGTCGGCAAGGGCCGGCGCGCCGATCAAAGCACCCGTGAGGAAAAACGCAATCGCGCAAAGTTTCATGACAGCCTCCCCTCTCGCGGGAAGGATGCGGTCAGACCTTGGGCGGCGTCAATCCGTTCTGCAATGCCGCAGCGATCAGCGTGTTACGCATCAGGCAGACGATGGTCATGGCGCCGACACCGCCCGGCACCGGCGTGATCGCACCGGCGAAGTGTTTCGCATCATCGAAGGCCACGTCGCCGACGATCCTCGTCTTGCCGTCGCCCGCATCGACACGATTGATGCCGACGTAGATCACGGTGGCGCCAGGCTTCACCCAATTGCCTTCCACAAATTCGGGCTTGCCGATCGCGGCTGGTCGCTTGCCCGCCGCCGCGCCGTCGCGAGCCGGGCCTGCGAGGCCTGTGGATCGGCCTCTGCCTCGGCGCCGTCATCGGGGCCGCGATCGGTTGGAGCATCGAGCCGGGCAGCGACGAGGGTGGGCTCTACATCATCGGAAGGGTGATGCGTGCGCACGCGGCAAACGACATCGGGAT
>CAZCJI010000563.1:0-1892 GCA_964498625.1 uncultured Rhizobium sp. | reverse complement strand
CTGCTTTCGTCCGCAAACCCCATGGTTGCGGGCAATCCAGACATCAAGGTGAAGTATGTGCTGAAGACAGCATCGACCAATCTGGACCGCCGGTTTCCAAACGGTGGATTGGACCGCGCAGCAATCGAGGCCGCATTGGGCCAGGTCTACTCCGGTTTGGCCGATCCGAAACATGCCGAAGTGCTTCTGAACGCAGCGCTGGACCGCAGACGTGCGGAACTCGGGAACGGCGCCCCGGAAACCCAGGCAATCCGGGTCGCACTGGCGGATTTGTATGAACGCAATATCGACAACAAGAATTTGGGCCGGGTTGGGCGAGACATTCTCGCTGCGGGAACGCGGGACGCGCCGACATCACTACACGCGCGATACGCGCTGCTGGTCGCTGGCTGCGATACCGAGACCGGCACGATTTGCATCAGAAACCTGCGAGCAATGCTTACGGACACACGCAACGCGCTTGGCCTACGTGATCCTCTCACGCTACGCATTCAATCCAATCTCGCCTATCACTTAAGCAACAATGAGGGCATTGACGAAGCTCTTTCCTTGGCGCGTCAGGCCATTGCCTTGTCGGCGCAACTCTATGGCAAGGATCATCCGCTCGTTCAGGAGCGGCGCTTTCACCTCGCGGAAATACTGAATCAAGCCGGAAAACAAGCAGAGGCAATCGAGATTCTTGAAGATGTTCGTCGCGTGCTGCTCAAGATTTCCGGCCATGAAACCGAACTCACAATTCGTGCCACGAACCAGCTCGGCTTTGCCTACCTGAACGCTAAACGTTATGACGAGGCTCTAAGATGCTTTCAGACCGCGCTCGACTACAATCTGAAAACGCGCGGTGAGAATTTTGAAGGCACTTACGAAGCTTACAACAACATCGCTGGTGCGTTGAGCAACATGGGGCATCAAAAAGAAGCTATCATAGCGGCTGAAAAAGCGTGGAACCTCGAGCGCCGCGCTGCAGGTGCCGACAACCCCGATACGCTCTGGTTCGAAAACAATCTTGCTATGGACTACCGTAAGGATGGCGACCTAGCCAAAGCGTTGCAGCTATGGTCCGATGTTGTTCAGCGTGGCCGCAAAGTATTCACGCATGGCGAATGGGACTTGGCGCAATTTCTGTATCGGCATGGAGAGACTGAAGCAATGTTGGGTGACGGCCAAGCAGCGCGTCGGTCACTCGCGGAGTCCATCAGGCTATTTACCTTGGCATTGGGCCCAAGGCATCCGCGCACATTGGCGGCAGAGATAGCTTTGCGCAGTCTTTCCGGTGCTGATCGGCACTAGGGACGCTAAGCAAAGTTTTGGCTGGCCTGCCACTATGCCGTTCCGCGACATAGACGATCATGTAGTCCCCATCAAAGGGTACATATGAGCCAGTCAGGTCACATGCGGAGAAATATCGTTCTCGAACCGGAACTGCGCGAGAGAGGCTTTGCTTCTAAAGACAATCAATCACGGCTTTACACATCGCGACACAACCATCTTTTCCGCCAAGGTCTCTCGTTCTGTGCCCCGTTTTCAGGGCCCTGGAGATCGCTGCCGTGACGATCTTTCCTTCATGACGCAAGCCGAGCCCGTCGCTGAGCAGCATTGCCGCAGCCTCGATTGCGCCGGCAGGATTGGCAAAATCCTTACCCGCAATATCGGGCGCCGAACCGTGAATTGGCTCAAACAGACCGGGCCTCTGTGTACCAAGCGATGCGGAGCCCAGCAGCCCGATGGAGCCCGCAAGCATCGAGGCTTCATCGCTAAGGATGTCGCCGAACATGTTTTCGGTCAGCAACACGTCGAAATCGCGCGGCCGTTGGATCAGGCGCATCGCTGCCGTATCGACCAGCATGTGCTCAAGTTCGCAGTCGGAGAATTCGTCTTTATGTATACGAGTC
>CAZCJI010000562.1:0-1898 GCA_964498625.1 uncultured Rhizobium sp. | reverse complement strand
CCCGTCGTCAGATACGACCGCGTGCTGGCGCCGATCCAGTAATCGAGCACGCTGCCGAGATCGAGCGCGACCGCGCCACGTTTCTTGGCTTCCTGTACGATCACCTTGCCGGCATAACCCGCGCCCACGATCACGAGGCGGCCGCTGAGATCGGCGGACAGTTGTGCGATTGTTTCGTCCAGCACCTCGGGCAAGATTTTCGGGCCCATCTCCGTCATGCCGAAGCTCGCCAGCGAGGCGTGGCGCGGCGGCACGACGATGTTCTGCACGATGGCCGCGTTGAAGCGTTTGCGAAATGCATCGCCGAGGCCGGCGTGACACGAAACCGCGACGACGTCGTTCAAGCCGTCGAACAAATCACCGTAGAGATTCCATTCCCCGAGATCGTGCTGGATATGGGCGGACGTCATCTCTACGCGCTTGCCCGCGAGGGCGCCGCCTTCTTCCAGAGCGCGCATCACCGTGCGAATGCCGCGACCGGCGCGCGTGTTGCCGAGGAACTCACGCCGCTCGAGCCTCAAATCGCGCATGATCCGTTCGAGCGTGGGGATGCCCAGCACGTCAGCCTCGCGCATTGCATCGAGAACCTTGGCCGCGAGCATTGCGCGCGCACTTTCGTCGATGGCGCGACCCCACCACACGATCTCGCGCTCCGCAGCGTCGCCCGAGGCATAGCGGGCGATATCATCGGCATATGTCAGCGCGTTGCTTTCCGCATCGCCGACCCGGATGAACGAGGCCGGCGTTCCTGAACGCAACCGCTCTCGCACCCAGGTCACGAAATCCTGCGCTTCGCAGCGGGAGATATCGGTATCGAAGACAGAGGTTTTGTATCGGTCGAACAAGTCGCACGCCGATTCGACAAACCGTGCGGCGTTTGGATCGGCCGGCGTATGGCGGAGCATGCCGCGTGTCCTGGCCGTCGCCGGATAGCGGCGATCCCGCTTCGGGAAATATCGAAAGACGATGCGGCTGAGGCGCAGCGCGATGCGGCGATAATCCGCCGTGCCGCGAAAGCGTTTCAGAAAATCGCGCACCAGCCCGCGCACCGCCGCCGCATCGTCGCCGAGCAGGTTGATGAGGCCAATGACGTAATTGGTATCATTCTGTTGAAGCGGCTGGGTTGCGAACAAAGTATCGAGCGCCTTAACCGCTTCGTCCTTCTTGCCGTCGCGCAGCGACGCCTGCACATAGCGGCGCAGGAAGGTCGGCGTCTGCGGGAACCTCTGGTGCGACTCTTTCCAGAACACGCTGTGACCGGCCTCGGGCAGCTTCGCCTGCAGCAGATTGCCTTCGAGACGGATGGCACCTTGCGGATTGCTGTTCTTGAGTTTCGCGACCAGAGCGTCGCATTCCGCGAAATCCTTTGCCGCGATCAGCGCCAATCCGTATTCGTGCCAGAGCTGTTGCTGCTGCGGGAATTTCTCCGCCGCTTCCTTCCGCCGTTTCACCGCGCTCGCGCGATCGCCGCGCGCCGCATCGATCTCTGCGAGCAGCGCGATGGCGTTGGGATTGTCCGGCGCATAGAGCGCGAGATGATCGGCGTGCGTTTTCGCCTCGTCGAGTTCGCCTTCCGCGACCAGCAGGCGGCCGAGCCGGATCAGCGCCTGGCTGCGGCCGGGCACGATCTCCAGCACGCGGCGCCATTGCGCGATCGCTTCGCGAATCTCGCCGTGTTCCTCGGCCAGCCTCGCAAGAACCGTGGGCCCGTTCTCGTCCTCCGGCCATTTGGCGGTGATCTCGTCCGCGAGCGCGCGCGCCTCGTCGAGCTTGCCGTTGTACACAAGCACCTGGGCTAAACCGACGATGGCCATGCGCTCGCCGGGGTCTTGTTCCAGGCTCTTGCGCCAGAGGGTTTCGGCCTTGGCCCAGTCCTTGGCCTGCTGGGCCGAACGGGC
>CAZCJI010000561.1:0-1907 GCA_964498625.1 uncultured Rhizobium sp. | reverse complement strand
TAATCACAAAAGCCGCCGCCTTGTGGCTCGCGAGGATGCTCCGACAGGTCACCCGGCCAAATTGGGCGCAAAGATGTTTCGGCGCCTTGTGGAAATCACGCCGTCCAATATCAAAAATCGCAAAATTCGCGCGTCCCGAAAAAATTCGGGGCAATGGAACTCCGGAACGATGGAACTTTTTTGCACGATGTATCTCGCGGGATTGCGCCATTTTCCAAATTCATCTTTGTGAACATCCCAATATGTGTTTCGAAATCGAACGCACGGGCGCAATGCAAAACCGAATTCGATCGAACCTGGTGCGGTTTCATTAAGCCAGTTGCGCGATGGTATGCCTGTTATGGAACGGATCGTGGGCGGGAGGTTTTTCTTTCCATAACGAAAGAAGGAACATGGCTATGGGCCGCGACGGACGAACCCCACCATCACCTATCATCGGGCCGGATGGAGAAGCACTGACACTCGCCGATCTTCCCGAACCAAACACAAAACGCTGGGTGCCGCGCCGCAAGGCGCGCATCGTTACCGCAGTCAGCGCGGGATTGCTGTCACTCGACGATGCATGCACGCGCTATGCATTGACAGTCGAGGAATTCCTCAGCTGGAAAGATGCGCTCTCGCATTACGGTCTCGACGGGCTGCGCGGCAGCAAGATGCAGGAGCATCGCCACCACAACTGATCAGCCGAGCGCGCGCTCCACGGCCGCGATCGCGTGAAGCGCGGCGGTGTCGTAAAGCGGAACGGCGGCGTGTTCGGCCTTCAGCAGAATTGGAAACTCGGTGCAGCCGAGGATGACACCCTCTGCGCCGCGTTTCACAAGCTTCTCGATGACGGCGATACACACGTCACGCGAGGCATCGTTGAAGTTTCCGCGACACAATTCATCGATAATGATGCGATGAAGGGTGTCGCGGTCCTGCTTTTCCGGCGTCAGCACTTCGATTCCGAATTTATCGCCGAGGCGGTCCGAAAGAATGCGACCGTCTTCCATCGTATAGACCGAACCGATCAGGCCGACGCGGGAAAAACCGTCGCGCTTGATCCGTTCGCCCAGAGGATCGGCGATGTGCAGCAGCGGCACGCCGGCCGCCTTCTCCACTTCATCCGACATCCGGTGCATCGTGTTGCAGCAGATCATTACAAAGTCGCTGCCGGATTTTGCGAGCATCGCGCCAACATCCGTCAGCGCCTTCGTGGCTTCGTCCCAGCGCCCCTCGCCTTGCAGTTTGGCGATCTCGCCGAAATCGAAGGAATACATCAGCGCTTTCGCCGAATGCACACCGCCGAGACGTTTCTGCACCTCGCGATTGATGAGCTGATAATAGATGGCGGAAGATTCCCAGCTCATCCCGCCTAGCATGCCGATGGTTTTCATCACCGCCTCCGATACGCAAAGGCTAGGCGCGGCACGGCGTCCGGCGCTAGGGCGATTTTGGAATATCAGCCAAGCGGATCGCTCGTGAGGTGAGCTTGCTACCCCAGAACATCAGCGAGCAATGCTGCGCATTCGTCATCCCAGATGCCATCGAGTTTCGACGGACGGAAATGGCGCTGGAACGCGGTGATGACCTTTTCGAGCGGCGTGTCGACATCGGGCGGCACGCCATAGCCGTACTGCGCGAGCGCCTGAACATCTGCGTGTTGTGAAGACTTCTTTGGCCACGCTCCAATGCCGTTTTCAGCAAGACGCGCCCACGGGAACAGCTCGCCGGGATCTTCCTTGCGCGCGGGCGCAACGTCGCTGTGCGCGACCACGCGCGACGGCGTGATGGGATGGCGCGATAGAATCCCGCTGCACAATGCGATCACCGCTTCGATCTGCGGCGCGGCGAACGGCACATAGCCGAATTCATGTCCCGGATTGACGATTTCGATGCCGATGGAGCGCGCATTCACATTGCGCTCG
>CAZCJI010000560.1:0-1914 GCA_964498625.1 uncultured Rhizobium sp. | reverse complement strand
GCAGCACCACGCGCGAATCCTGGGATCGCCATATGGAGATCAACCTGCGTGCGCCCTTCGTGCTGTCGCAAGCGTTCGCCAATCAACTCGGCAAAGACGAACAGGGCGGCATCATCAACATCATCGATCAGCGCGTGCTGAAGCCGACGCCGCAGTTCATGAGCTACAGCCTGTCGCGCGCGGGGCTGCATTGGCTCACCCGCACGCTGGCCCAAGCCCTGGCACCGCAGGTGCGCGTCAATGCCGTTGCGCCGGGGCCTAGCTTTATCGGTGCACGCCAGAGCCAGGAGAACTACGACAAACAACGCGCGTCGACGATCCTGGAGCGCGGCGCCGAGGTCGAGGATTTGGTGCGTGCAGTGCGCTACCTTTTGGAGGCAACGTCGGTCACCGGCGAAATGATCGCCGTCGATGGCGGTCAACATCTCGCCTGGCAAAGTCCCGACGTGCTGGTGCAGGAATAGCAATGACCGGCGTAAGGCATATTCTTGTAAAGGATCTCGTTCTGCACATGCAGATAGGCGTCTACGGTCACGAGAAAGGCCGCACACAACGTGCGCGGATCAATCTCGATCTTTCCGTTCTGGACACGCCGCCGGACGACCATCACCTGAGTTCCGTCGTGGACTATTGCGCGATCGTCAACAGGATCCGCGACCACGCCATGCGCAAGCATGTCAATCTGGTGGAGACACTGGCTGAACAGGTCGCGGCGATCTGCCTCGAAGATGAACGTGTCCGTAGCGCGCGCGTGCGCGTGGAAAAACTCGACGCCATCGCGGACGCTGAAGGCGCCGGCATCGAGATTGTGCGAAACGCGCCCTAGCTAGTCACCGCCCTCGGCCGGCAATCCTTCCTGCCGCCAGCGGATCATGCCACCCGGAAGATTGGCGAGGCGCGTGAACCCAGCCTGCCGCAGGAAATTGACCGCCTGCGCCGAACGCGCACCGGAGCGGCAGATCGCGACGACAGGCTTATCCTTTGACAGTTCGCCGGCACGCTCCGGCAAAGTCCCCAGCGGGATCAGCACCGCCCCTTCGATATGGCCAAGCGGGCCGATAAACTCATCCGGTTCACGCACATCGAGAAGCTGAACGGACGCAGCATTCTCTTCGACCCATTGTGGGGCGATCTCGGGGATGCCGGAAAACGTCACAGTCAGCGGCGCCCAGTCATCGGCCATCGGTGCATGTCCTTCCACAAATCCGCATTTCATGTTTGCCGGCACCGCCACATCGATCTGCTTGGGATGGGCAAGTCTCAGGTTCTTCATCGTGAGCGAAAAATCCGCCTCGCTCAATCCATCGCCGAGGCGTGGGTTGAACGCGCGCTCCTCGGCCACACTGGTCGCCATCAGCCCGCGATAGTCATGCGCGGGATAGAGCGGGCATTCGTCGGGCAGCGAGAAGATCTTTTCGTGCACCGAGCGATACATCCGGCCAGGATCGCCCTCCTGAAAGTCCGTGCGCCCGCAGCCGCGGATCAGCAGGCAGTCTCCCGTGAAGGCCATTGCCTCACCGTCGAGCACGTAAGTCACGCAGCCAGCGGTATGGCCCGGCGTCGCACGCACGCCGAGAGACCGCATACCAAAAGAGATGCGGTCACCGTCGTTCAGATAGCGGTCCGCCCCCGCTGCACCGCTGGCTGTCGAAACCATGATGTTGCTGCCAAGCCGTTGCTTGAGAAGCCATGCGCCGGTGACGTGATCGGCATGCACATGGGTGTCGAGCGTGGCAACGAGGGCAACGCCCAATTCCTCGATCAGCGCGCCGTCGCGACGCACCTGCTCGAACACCGGGTCGATGAGGATGGCGTAACCGTCCTCAGCCAGAAGATAGGTGTACGTCGAGGACGCCGGATCGAACATCTGGCGGAAAATCAGCACGGAACCCTGCCCAGCTTTTGCTTTGGAAT
>CAZCJI010000559.1:0-1919 GCA_964498625.1 uncultured Rhizobium sp. | reverse complement strand
CCGCCGCTTTTGAGCACCTGAGGCCCATTTCGACCGCGCTGGACGGCATCCCGGCGCTGGCTGTTACGGGGCAAGATGCGGCTCGTCTGAAAAGCGGAAATCCGATCCTGGTTCGCCCGAGGGAATTCGAGCGGATCACGGAAAGCGCGCAGACGGACGATCTTCAGGGGCTCACGGTCTTTCTTTCGACCGGAGACGGCGAGCCTGTGGCACTCGCCAGCTTCGCGGAAGGCGAACTGAGACCGTTTCGTGTTTTCAACTTTGCCACCGGATGACCGGGAAGAAACAGATGACGATTACGCCTGAACGTAAGCAAGAACTGATGAAGGAATATGGCGCGAACTCCACCGACACGGGTTCGCCGGAAGTGCAGGTCGCGGTGCTCTCCGAGCGCATCAATAACCTGACCGACCATTTCAAAGGTCACGTCAAGGACAACCACTCGCGCCGCGGATTGATCAGAATGGTCTCCACGCGCCGCCGGTTGCTTGACTACATCAAGTCCAAGGACGTGAAGCGCTATGAAGCGCTGATCGGCCGCCTGGGTCTGCGCCGCTGAGAAGCGTTGCGTCCCAATCTCCCAAAATGTTTCGCGCGAGGTCCGCGATGGTCGCGGGCCTGCGCATCTGCGTTGGCTTAAGCAGGGCTTAGGCCAACAACCCCCGTGGCAATCCGGCTGCGGGTACGAAGGAAGTGAAGAGAATGTTCAATATCGTCCGTGAGGAATTTGAATGGGGTGGGCGCAAGCTCACGCTCGAAACCGGCAAGGTCGCGCGTCAGGCTGACGGCGCGGTGATTGCCACCTATGGCGAGACCGTTGTGCTCGCGACTGTCGTCGGCGCGCATGCGCCGCGCGAGGGCGTGGATTTCTTCCCGCTCACTGTAAATTACATGGAACGCTTCTATGCCGCCGGCAAGATTCCGGGCGGCTATTTCAAACGCGAACGTGGACTGACCGAGCGCGAGACGCTGATCTCGCGCCTGATCGACCGTCCGATCCGTCCTTTGTTCGTTGAGGGCTTCAAGAACGAGACGCTGGTCGTGGCGCAGGTTCTGTCGCACGATCTGGAGAACGATCCCGATGTCGTCGCGATGGTCGCGGTCTCCGCAGCGCTGACGATTTCCGGCCTGCCATTCATGGGCCCGATCGGTGCGGCACGCGTCGGCTATATCGACGGCGAATATCGCCTCAATCCCCCGATCGACGACATGCCGAATTCGAAACTCGATCTGGTCGTCGCCGGCACGCATGACGCCGTGATGATGGTTGAATCCGAAGCGCAGGAACTGAGCGAAGACATCATGCTCGGCGCCGTGATGTTCGGTCACCGCGAGATGCAGCACGCGATCAACGCGATCATCCGTCTGGCCGAGAAGGCCGCGAAGGATCCACGCCCGGTTCCGGAAAACACGTCGGCTCCGATGGTCGCCAAGATCAAGGCGGCCGCCGGCAGCGAGCTTGCCACCGCGTTCAAGATTCCGGTCAAGCATGAACGCCGCGATGCCATCGCCGCCGTGCGCAAGAAGCACGAAGCGGACTTTGTCGGCGAAGGCGAAGGCAAGCTGACGTCGAAGGACTATGGAAACATGTTCCACGATGTCGAGGCCGATGTGATGCGCAATGCCGTGCTCGACACCAAGAAGCGCATCGATGGCCGCGATCTCGTGACTGTCCGTCCGATCGTTGCCGAAGTCGGCATTCTGCCGCGCACCCATGGTTCGGCGCTGTTCACCCGTGGCGAGACTCAGGCGATCGTCGTGACCACACTTGGCACGAGCGAAGACGAGCAGTTCGTCGACAGTCTGGAGGGCACCGCCAAGCAGACGTTCATGCTGCACTACAACTTCCCGCCCTACTCGGTCGGTGAGACGGGCCGCATGGGCGCACCCAGCCGCCGCGATCTCGGTCACGGCAAGCT
>CAZCJI010000558.1:0-1920 GCA_964498625.1 uncultured Rhizobium sp. | reverse complement strand
GGCAGGCGCGAGGTGTCGAGCATGCCTTCCTCGAGATCGAACTCCCAGGTGCGGTTCTGCTGCGCCATAAGCAGGCGCTGGAGCTTGTTGGCGAGACGCGAGACGACGCCCTGCATCGCGGCGAGTTGCTGGTCGAGGAACGCGCGCAGCCGCGCCAGTTCCTCCGCATCGCAAAGCTCTGTCGCCTCGATGATCTCGTCGAACTGGGTGGTATGAACCTTGTAGCCCCATTCGTCCTGATGGGCGAAAGGCTGCTCCGGCCGCCACGGCTTCATGCCGTCTTCCGGCTCGGTCGCGTCGCCCATTTCCTCGGTCTGCTCGGAGCGCATTTCGGAGTCGGCATCGGCGTTCTCTTCGCCTTCGGCCTCACGCATGTCGGCTTCGGAAGCCTCGCCTTGCGCGTCGGCGTCTTCTTCGGCGTCGCCTTCCTGGTTCTCGGACGAATTCTCGGCATCCTCACCGGCTTCATCGGCCTCGGAGTCCATGTCGGAATCGTCGCCGTGGTTCAGATCGCGCAGGATGGTGCGCGTGAGTTTGGCGAACGCCTTCTGGTCGCGGATCGTTTCGCCGAGCTTGTCGAGGTCCTTGCCCGCGCGCTGCTCGATCCATTCGCGCCAGAGTTCGACCGCCTTGCGCCCGGACTCCGGCGGCGCTTCACCGGTGAGCTTTTCGCGGACAATGAGACCGAGCGCATCTGCGATCGGCACATCGCCGCGCACCCGCGCTTTGGCGAGCCCGCGCGCATTCAGCCGCTGCTCGAGATTGGCGGTGAGGTTGCTGGCGACCCCTTTCATCGCGATGGCGCCGATGGCTTCGACGCGTGCCTGTTCGGCAGCCTCGAACATCGCGGCGCCATCGGCGGATTGCGGGCGGTACTGATCGTGCAGTCTGTCTTCGTGATAGGCGCGGCGGAGCGCATAAGCGTCGCCCGCGCCACGCACGACCGCCACTTCACCCGGCGGCAGATTGCGCGAGGGCAAAGGTAGCTTCGCCTTCAGACCTTTGAGTGACGGCGGTTCGGCGCTGAAATTGACTTCGAGTTCGGGCTCACCGGCAAGACTGCGAACGGCGGTCGCGACGGCGCGCTTGAACGGCTCCGTTGCGCTCTCCGGCTTGGTCACGCCACCAGCACCTTCGCCGCGCTTTCGGGCAGTTCCTCGCCAAAGGCGCGCTGATAGAACTCGGCAACCGAGGCGCGCTCAAGCTCGTCGCACTTGTTCAGGAAAGTGAGGCGGAACGCGAAGCCGATATCACCGAAGATTTCGGCGTTCTCCGCCCAGGTGATGACGGTACGCGGGCTCATCACCGTGGAGAGATCGCCGTTCATGAAGGCATTGCGCGTCATGTCGGCAACGCGGACCATCGCGGAAATTTGCTTCTTCTTTTCCGCCGAGGCGTAAGACGGCACTTTCGCAGTGACGATATCGACTTCGGAATCGTGCGGCAGATAATTCAGCGTCGCTACGATGCTCCAGCGGTCCATCTGGCCCTGGTTGATCTGCTGTGTGCCGTGATAGAGGCCGGTCGTGTCGCCGAGACCGATCGTGTTTGTGGTCGAGAACAGGCGGAACGCGGGATGGGCGCGGATGACCTTGTTCTGATCGAGCAGTGTAAGCTTGCCAGCAACTTCCAGCACGCGCTGTATCACGAACATCACGTCCGGGCGGCCGGCATCGTATTCGTCGAACACGAGTGCGACCGGGCGCTGGAGGCACCACGGCAAAAGCCCCTCGCGAAATTCGGTCACCTGCTGACCGTCCTTGAGCACGATCGCGTCCTTGCCGATCAGATCGATACGGCTGATGTGACTGTCGAGGTTTATGCGGATGCAGGGCCAGTTGAGGCGCGATGCCACCTGTTCGATATGCGTCGACTTGCCGGTGCCGTGATAGCCCTGGATCATCACACGGCGGTTCTTCG
>CAZCJI010000557.1:0-1922 GCA_964498625.1 uncultured Rhizobium sp. | reverse complement strand
AGGTGATGCCGAGAAAGGCCTTGCCGGTGTGCTCGATGGAGTCGTCGAGCCATTCCCCCGGCGGATACATCTGGTCGAGCGCGGCAACGATTGCCACGGGGTCCCCGTAATCCGCCGTGCGCGTACTGAGCGATTTTTTTTCAGTTTGCAAAGTCAGCTCCGATTTTCGCCACAACGGCTGCGAGGGCATCGCGGGGCTTACCGTGGCCGTTGCGCCGCGGCAGGTCCGTCAAATCGTCTTTCCAGCATCCATCTCGCAGCCAGCGGTCCGGTGCCTTCACGTATTGCAGCTGCGTTTCTGCGGCTGAGACGTACTCGGCATAGCGCCTCGCACCTTGGACCAACTGGTCCGCCGTCGCCCGATGTTCTTCGATCGCCTTGCAGAACTCGCGGCGCGCGGCATCGATGCTGGTTTTTCTGGGGAACGACTCCCAGAACAAGCCGTCGAAGATTCGATCGCTCTCAGAGCGAGTCGATCTTCCTTTCGTCCCAGATTTTTTTCTTTCCCCACCTGCAGAAAAATTCTTAGAGGACTCCCTCTTATGATTCTGGGTTCTCTTTCTGGGTTCAGTACTGGGTTCATCCTTATATGCAGATGACAAATTGCCCGGTTGTCCCTGACAATTTGCCCGGTTGTCGCTGTCAAAATGCCCGGTAGGCCCTGCGCGAGAAGCGGACAATTTGCCCGGTTGCCTAGCGGGCGAAATGCCCGCCTGCTGGATGGCGGCTTGGCCGACCAAGAAGCCGTCGGTCAGTCGGCGGCCTTTGTCTCTTCCATGCTCCACATGCCGGCGCGCGCGCAGCATCAATCCCAGCGCCTCGAGCTCGGCTGTATGACGGCGGAGCGTTCGTTCATTGATGTTGAGGTCGCGAGCGGCCGTTGCCACGCCGGGGCAGGCAAACCCGTCCTTGTTCGCACGCCAGCTGTAGTAGGCGAGGACCGCCGTTGAGCCGCCGGACAGCAACCCATGCAGGTCATACGCGGACGCGATCAAAGCCATGCTCATCCGCGGCGATCAGTTCTTTGTGCGATAGCTCTGCGCCGCGTGAAGCAGCACCGCCTCCAACTGGGCGAACATCTCGTTTGCGAGCGTGCGGTTCTCGGGAAGCTGCGCGATCGGCTTCAGCCTGGCGCGGGCGCGCTGGTGGAGCTCGATAATCCAGGCGTCGCCATCGTCGCGGCCAGCGGCGATCGAGCCCACCAGCTGCTCGGTGAGCACCTGGGACACTGTCGCGTAAGCCTGCGCTTGGAGCAGGAGCGCCGCATCCGCCAACTGCTTTTGTTCGAGCGCGGCGATGCGGGTTTCGAGATCTCGCTCCGTCATGAGCGCGCCTCCGCTGCCGGCGCGCCGCGACGCTGTCCGCCATCGCGTTCAGCGATGCGGGCGTGCTGCCAATCCATGATCTCGGATTCCAACCACCCAACGGCACGAGGCGAAAGGCGGACCTGCTTTGGAAACTGGCCCTTGCCTGCCATTTCGTAGATCGTCGCGCGTGGCAGTCCAGTCACGCGGACAACATCGAGAATGCGAAGAAAAACTTGCGTCATGTCGAACCTCCGAACGGGTCCATCCCGAACGGTTCGGACGCTAGTCGGACTGAACCGGATCGCCGAAAGGAGCGATGCCTGTTTCTTTTGCCCACCGCTCTTCGCACACGAGGCGGGCGTAGTGCGCGGGAGCGCGGTTTAGGCCGAGCACGGCGAAAACGTCTGTCAGGAACGGAAGAAAACTGCCCTGCGCTATGTTCGTCTTCTGATCGACGACCAGGGTCGGACGAACTCCTGCAATCGCTTCGAACGCCCTGCCGGCCTCTCGCGCGACATGCATTGGTCCTTCCTGACGAGTCTTTTTTGGCGCAGGCCGAGGTGCTCGATCCATCTTGGCCATAGCGGATTCAGCAGCTTTTGAAAGCGTTTCGAG
>CAZCJI010000556.1:0-1924 GCA_964498625.1 uncultured Rhizobium sp. | reverse complement strand
CCCGGCACGATTTCAAGAACGCCTTCTTTGCAACGCTCGTCGAGACGCTCACGCATGCGCCTCAGAGCGCAACGATGACCTGGCTGGCGAGACAGCCAACCGACATGTTCCGGGATGCCATTGTCCAAGCTCCCTCAGCCTGATGAGAAGCGCGCCCTTTTTGGAGTAAGCAGTAGATCTGGATCAGAAAGGGCGCCGCCGCTACTTGCCGATCTGCTGCAGTGCCGTCATCCAGTTCTCGACGTGATAGGCGGACGCAAGCTTGCCGTCCCTGACGGTGAACACATCTATAGCCATAGTGTCGAAGCCCTTGCCGGTGGGCTTCGCGCCCCAGAATTCGCCCGTGGGTATGCCGGTCGCCCGGCCCCGCACGACGATCTGATCGCCGAAGGTCTGAATGTCCTTGATCTCCCAACGCAGGTCGGGAATGGTCGATCCCATGCCCTTGAACACGTCGGAAAGCTGATCGCGCGAGAGCCACTCCTCGTTCGTGTGATGAGACCGATAGTCGGAATGAGCCGCCGCGGCGAGCAACGCGGATACGTCTTTCTTGGCGGGCTCGTTCAGCGCTTCATAGAGCGGTGCGGTAATCCTGCGCGCTTCCTCAATCGTCAACGACGCGCCAGACGCAGGCGTCGTTTTGCCGTCCGACTTGGCGAATGAGGTTCCGAACATCGGCAGGCCACTCTGCGATTCCTTCTCGGTCGCTTCGTCCTGCAGGACATCCCAGTGCTCCTGCAGGCGTCCGCCTTCCATTCTCACGACGTCGAGGGCGATCCATGACCGAGGCCGGCCATGCCCGGTGAAGCGACCGTGCAGCATCAGAGTATCGCCGTCCGCCATGATGCGTGCGTTCTCGTAGCGCAGCGTATCGGGCAACGCGCGGATAAGATTGAACAGGCCGTCTCGTCCGGGCGGTATGTGGGCACTGTGCTGGATGTAGCTGTCGGACCAGAACTCGGCCGCCTTGGCATAGTCGCGCTTGTTGAAGAGCGTATCGAACGCCTTCAGAACGAATGCTTTCGTGTCTTCGGCCGACATTTTGAACTTTCTCCTGATCCAACGTTGAATTTAGGGCTTGGCTGCACGCGCGGAACTCCACAGCGCCCACCCCGGATTGATCCGGTTTGGATAGAGCGCCAGCATCTGGTCATAGAGCTCCTGGGCGGTTTTGGTCGTCGCCACCAGCCGATCGAAGTCGCGGATGTATTGACGCGTTTCTTCGATGATCCTGGGATCGTCCTTGTTCTCCGGCCTCTTGTGACAAGCAACGACCGCGCGCGGATGAAGGGACTCGATCTTGTCCAGCGCGGCGATCCACTCCCGGCGCTTTTGCGCGTCGGATTCCGCGAGGTAGAGATGCACGTCGTTGTATGCGGCATCGCCGGCGACAACGAGCCCGATCGATGGGACGTGAAGGCACGTCGTGTGATCGGTGTCGGTATGGCCGAGCTCGACGACAACGAGATCGTTACCTTCGAGGTCGATAACGTCCCCATGGAGCTCCTCGGCCATCACGAGTTTTTCGGGGATTTGTCCAGGAAATCCCGGTTTCCATGCGCCGTCGAGGAATTGTGGTGAAGCGTTGAGCTGCATGACTTCGATGGTCTTGGGCGTGGCCACCACCCTGGCTTGAGGAAAGCGTTCGAGAAGTGCGCCGACGCCGAACCAATGGTCGCCATGGCCATGCGTTATGTAGATGGTGGTCAGATTTTTGCCCTTCGACGCCACCCAATCGGCTAACGCATTGGCCTGCTTGGCGGTCATGTAGGCATCGACGAGCACAGCGTCCTTCTCACCATAGATGAGCGTTGACGCCATCGCCTGGAAGTAGGTTTCGCCCATGCCCGGCGGTTTGTCGGGCATGACGATGGGGATACCTGGAGTCACGAAGACGTCCCAACTCAGAACGGAAGCGTCTGTC
>CAZCJI010000555.1:0-1925 GCA_964498625.1 uncultured Rhizobium sp. | reverse complement strand
GAATTGGGTCATTCACTGCGCTCTCGCATCCGCGTTTTTCTGATCTCGCCCGTGTTGATGGTACTGGCCCATTTGCAGATTTACGACGCAAGCGCGGAGCCTTTCAGGCCCAACCTGACGCAATACGGCCATCTCAGTTGGCGCGTACAGGACGGCGCGGTCTCCGGTGCCGTATTCGGCATTGCACAGACGAACGATGGCTATCTCTGGATTGCGACGGCAGGTGGATTGGCAAGGTTCGACGGCACGCAATTGCAGCCCTGGATAATCCCCGGCAATCAGTCTGTTTTCTCCCTATTGGCTGCACGAGACGGGAGCTTATGGGTCGGAACCGGCAAGGACGTTGTTCACGTTCATAATGGCCGAGCCGATCTCGTGAAAAACTTCACGGGGCGGATCAATGCGTTTATCGAAGGCCAAGACGGCAGTCCGTGGTTGGTCAGATCGAGATTTCTCGCTCATGACGGCCCGTTGTGCAATCTGACCGGCGCGTCTGTACGCTGTTACGGCGCGGCAGAGGGAATCCAGTGCCTCTATGCGACGACACTCGCCCAGGATCAGCAGCGCCAGTTCTGGATGGGCGGGGACAGCGGAGTTTGCACTTGGAGACCTGCGGGAAGTCAGTTCTTCGCGGTGCACGACAAATCACTCCTTAATTTGCAAGGCGCCACCGCAATCGCTACGCGCCCCGACGGTTCAATCCTAGTAGGCTATATTCGCCAAGGTGCCGATGTCGGATTGCAGTCGATCTCTTCCGGGAAGTCGGTCGCGTTCAAGGCTGAAGGTATCGACGGCGCCGCACTTGCGGTCACCACGCTGCTCGTGGACCACAAAGGCGGCCTATGGGTCGGCACGGATCATGACGGCATTTATCACGTCGTTGGTGGCAGAGCGGATCACTTCACCGCTGCCGACGGCCTTACGAGCAACAACATCCAGTCTCTCTACGAAGATCGCGAAGGCAATGTGTGGGTCGGAACGATCGGCGGTCTCGACCAGTTTCACCAGCTTGCAATTGTGGCATTCTCGATGCGTGAAGGCCTTAGTTCCGAATCGGCCGCCTCCGTTCTAGCCTCACGTGATGGAACGATCTGGATCTCAACTACGCAGGGAATCGACCTGCTACGCGACGGCAAAGTCACCCATATCCAAAAGCGCGACGGTCTTCCTGGAGAGGCAGTCACCTCCTTTTTCGAAGATCATGCTGGCCGGATATGGGTCGGCATCGACAATGATCTCGCGATCTACAGTCGGGGCAAATTCACGCTAGTCCGTAAACCTGGCGGCGCGCCACTGGGCGTGATTAGGCAATTGCAGGAAGAAGCGAACAATGACATTTGGGTGATTTCTCCAGGCCGGCCGTATCGCCTCTACCGCATTCGGAGTGACCGGTTCCTGGACGAGCTTAGACCTTCTGCGGCGGATCCTACGAGAGTTGTCTCCGATCGCGACGGTACGATACTCGTCGCTTTAGAGGACGGGCGGTTAGCCAGGTATCGTGGCGGACGACTGTTGAATGTCGACAAGGAGCGAACTCCGGTCTTGCTGAAAGCGATGGTGTCTGGCCCCGACGGAACTGTGTGGGGCACGAGCTCTAAGGGAATTTTTCATGGAGTGCGCGGAAAGTGGACGCATCTTGGCGTTGGTAATGGGCTGCCGTGCGAAAACGTCATCGCGATCGCATTCGACAAAGCTGGCGCGCTTTGGCTGAGACTGCAATGCGGTGTTGCCATTATTGATGCACCTTCGTTACGGCGGTTTTATCAAAACTCTTTTAACAGCGTCGCGGTTAGGATGCTCGACGCAACGGACGGTGCGCAGCCCGGGGCTCCTAGTTTTACCCCCGCCGCGACGAGGTCACCTGACGGTAAACTGTGGTTCGCCACCGACGGAGTTGTCCTTGCCGCCGATCCGACGAATCTGCA
>CAZCJI010000554.1:0-1940 GCA_964498625.1 uncultured Rhizobium sp. | reverse complement strand
GTCCCACCGCTACCGACCAACCCGCCAGCGAAGGAGCTATCGCCAGCTTTTACATTCCCCGTCGCGTAGGAGCTTGTGATCGTGTAACCGGACACGCCGACAAGACCGCCAACGTTTACCGAATTTCCGACAGATATTTTTACATCCGCATGTGATCTATCGAGTACCCCTTCTCCAGAACCGGCGAGTCCTCCTGCTATGGGCCCACTGCTGAAAGTCAGCGTGCCGCTTGCAAAGCAATTGATGATCGTACCTCCAGAGCCCACCAACACGCCGCCGTTACCCGCGTCGGATTGAATCGTGGCATTTGTAACTTGCACATCTCTCAGCACACCGTTCGAGCTTTCAAAGAGCCCGACGAGTGCATCTGAAGCCACGATGTGCATCTCATCGACCTTGTGGTTCAGTCCATCAAAAGTGCCGCTGAGATTGGTTGTTACCGGCGCCGCACCGTAGGTCCCGTCTGCAGACGCATCGCAGTCATTCGCCAGCGCATAGAAGCCTGAGGGATTGTTCGCGATGTCAGAAGCCAGCGTGGCGATGTCTCCAACCAGCGTGTAGCTGTTGCCGTTGACGATCAGGCTGCTGGTCAGATCCCAGAACGTGACATTGCCCTTGCCGTCGAAGATCAGATCGCCGCCGCTACCACCGTCATTGGTGGTGATGGTCACAGCGCCTGTGCCTGTCACCATCACAGGCTTGTCGATGGTGACGGACTGATTGGCATCCAGCGTCAGGCGGCTGGTGGTTGCCCAGCCGACGGAATCTTTCACAATGACATTGGTCGCACCACTGCCGGTCGTGACCTTCACGTCGCCGCTCGCGAGCATGTTCGTCAGATCGGTCGTGTTCAGCACCGCATTCGATGCCGTCGGCGAACAGACGCCGTTGGAGCAGTTCATGTTCACGGTCGGCTTTTTGGAGATCGCGACATCGGCATGGGCCGCTCCGGTCGCCAGTATCGCGCCGCTCAAAACCCACGCCATATGCCGCCGTGTTCGCATGATCGCCTCCCGCCATCCGGCGGGAAACATAGCACAAAACAGGCGGCGATTGTATCCGCGCCTCGCCGCGAAGCGCCGCGGCTTGAGTATTTCCACCGGCGGGACTTTAGTGCGCCGGGGGCAGACCGGCTGGGACGGATGGGCTTGATTTTCAAATGGCTGGCGGCGATCGCGCTGGGCGTGGCGCTTGGCCTGTTCGTCACCTGGAACGCGCTGTTTCGGGGCGCGAGCATGGGCGGCGACGTCGCCGACGGCCCCTGGCGCACCAGCCTTCTCACCGGAAGCAATCAGAGCGGCATGGGGTTGCGCGCCAAAGTCGCGCTGCACGGATTGTTCGCGCTCAATCGCAGCGAAACGATCTACTACACCGCCACCGCCGACAGCAGCGGGCGCAAGCTCGACGGCGCCTGCCGCTATCGCATCGATGGCCGCGATCCACCGACGAGGTGGTGGAGCATCACCGCTTATGGCGCCGATGATTTTCTCATCCCCAATGCCGGCAATCGCTATTCGGTCTCGATGAACTCCGTGACGCGCGACAAGACAGGTGCGTTCTCCGTGCATGTGTCGCCCAGGCCGTCCGATGAGATCGCAACCGCGCCCGGCGCGTTCAGCCTGACCTTGCGGCTTTACAATCCCGCGCCGCAGGTCGCGGCCGATCCGGCGCATGTGGCGCTTCCCACGATCAGCCGGGAGTCCTGCCCATGACCTGGCTGAGGAAAAACTGGTTCTTTCTGCCCGTTATCCTGATCGTGGCGTTCGCCGTGCATGCGGGAAGCGTCGCCTTGATCCCGCGCGCGGTGATGGCAAAGGCGCTCGGCAAGATGTCGGCGGCGCACGGCTTCAATGCCATCGCGCATTCGCCGCGCGCGACATCGGCATCGCGCGCCGTGGTGCGGCCGAGCCCCGACCTGCTCTATTCCGCCTGCCCGTTCG
>CAZCJI010000553.1:0-1946 GCA_964498625.1 uncultured Rhizobium sp. | reverse complement strand
GATGCGGCACCATCATCGCGACAAAATTCTCGTCGACACTGCCGCCGATGCAGAGTGGCCAGAGCTTCGCCCAAGCCGGCCTTGGGTCCATGCCAGCCATCATGCGATTCATCGCGAGGCCCATTTCGTGCATGAACGCTGCTTTGGGGTCAGGGGCCCGTGCGAGCGCCACCGCCGAAACCAAAAGAAGCGCAGCGCAGATCACGCCCAGCGCCTCCGCTTTGCGGGCAAGAAAGCCACTTGGCCTTACCAAGGGACTTCTGCTCGGAATCGCTTCGGCTTCGTGTTTCAAGAATCCCCTCCCGTCCCCAACGTCTGCTACGTTGATCACCTTCAGCCGTCGTCGTCTCGGCTCGCGCCGTGCGATGTGATCGGAACCAGGGTGCCTGCGAATGTCGTCCCAAGGGCTGGCTTTCGGGCTTTCCTTGCGCGTCGTTCGGGCGCAATGGAAACCCAGGCCACGCCCACAAAGGCGAGAACGACAACGCTCACAAAGATCAGGCCTTCCATGTCATGATTCCATATTCGCTGGCTTACCATCCATCGTGGGCCAATCGGGAAATGGAGGCTTGAACGCGACTGCTCTTTCGCTTTGTCAATTCTCGGCACTGGCGAGCTTGTCGCAATCCCAAGCCAGCTATTCAGTGGAACATCCGTCGTGGACGGCCTGGGTAGGGCGGAATGGCGAGGTATTGTGATCGCGCGTACAATTGCGATTACGGGTTCGACAGGAAGTCTTTGGCCGCGACCAAATCTGCAGTCGTCCATCCTTCAGTGAACTTGTCATATGTCGCCTGCACCAGACGCCCCCCTTCTTCGTCGAGATCGCGCCCGCGAAGAGATCGGGCGAGGTTGAGCGCTGCACGCAACTCAAAGGACAGCGCACCCTGGCTGCGGGACATTTCAAGAGAACGCTGCAGGAAAGCTTCGCCGCGTTCCGGCGAATCCGCCTCGATCCGAATGGTCAGATCGCCCCTCGCCCGCAAATATTCGGACAAAAACGCCCGTTCTTCCGACTGCTCGCATTGCGCAATAAGCGCATCCAGAATGCCGATGGCCTCGGAGGCGCGTCCAGCAAGCCCCAACGCAGTGGCGTGTTCGCAGACCAAAATCTTACTGCGCGGATGTGCCGACAGTGGCGCCAGACCTTCCAACGCTCTTCCAATCGCGTTTACTTGAGCAGGGCTTTCACGCTGCTTGTTCTCCAGGATCGCCGCATAGCATCGGCCCCACGACAGCCAAAGCTCGAGTCCAGGTGTCTGCGATAATTGCAGCAGCAAGCCCGATAACCTTCGCGCCTCCGAAAAGTCGCCCATAAAAAGCGCGAGAGGGCAGGCGTAATGTACAAGAACACTGCAGATCGAGGACTCATGTCCGGTGCGCATCACCGTGTCCAATGCCGCCTTAATGCTGGACTTGGATTGCTCCGGAAAACCTCGCAACCAAAGGATCGAGCTTTCAAGCCCCATCGCCTGCGCCGACTGATCCATGACGAAACGCTCGATATCTGCTTCGCGTGCCGCTGAATCGTAGCGATCAAGCAAGCGGCGATTGAACTGCTGAGCTCCGAGGTGATCGCCCAGCACGAGAAGCACCGCCGCCATCATGCGGTCGCCGATACCTCGGTCAGACTCGCCAACGGTGGCGGCGAACTCTGAAAATTCCTGCGCGATCGACAGTGCCGCCCTGTATTTTCCGGCATCGACCTGTAGATTCCAAAGCTGCAACAGCGATCGAAGGCGGTGATCGGCGTCTTCGAGCTGACAGGCGAGCTCATGGCACTTTCGCAGAGCCTGCTCGGTGTCGGTGCCCGAGCCGCCGGTCTCCACCAACGCAGCACCCTGTGCCGCGTAAAGTTGCATGTCTTGCCGGTCCGTGCGGACATCGCCTGGACAGGACAGCGCCTGTTTCGTGCGCTGGCAGCACTCGGCCAACAACGACAAGTG
>CAZCJI010000552.1:0-1956 GCA_964498625.1 uncultured Rhizobium sp. | reverse complement strand
TTGTCGGAGACGGCGCGCGACACGGCGACGGCACCCGCCATCGCGGAGAGAACGGACGCGGCGAGTGCTTCTGGGTCGGAATGGCCGCTGGCGGCGAGCCAGCCGGCGATGCGTGCGACAAGGAATTTCACGCCTTTGTCGAAGGTTTCGCGGAATTTGGCGGACTGACGCGGCATATCGGAATTGAGCGCAGTGATCGGACAACCCGTCGAGGGATTGTCGCGGTGCCGCGGTGAGACATAGAAGTCGATATAGGTCGCGAGCGCGTGACGTGGCGGCAGGCCTTCCACCATCTTGTCGATATTGGCGCCGGCGCGTGCGAAAATCGTCGTCAGGGTCTCGGCGAGCAACGCGTCCTTCGACTTGAAATGCGCATAGAAGCCGCCATGGGTGAGACCGGCTTCCTTCATCACCTCGGCGACAGCGAGATTGTCCGGCCCTTTTTCGCGCAGCGCGCGACTCGCGATCTTGAGCAGCTTCTTATGGGTCTCTGCCTTGTGGGATTCGCTGTAGCGCATCTTGCAGACCTCCGTTCGCGTTTTATATTATACTTGTCATATAATCCGTCAAGGGCCCAGGATGAGCGCCGCAACAGCCCCGATTTCCGTCGCACCGCCCGCCACAGCCGCCGGCCTAAACCACGGACGGAAATTGCTTATTTTCGGGATCATGGCGTTTGGCCAGTTCATGGCCCTGCTCGATACACAGATCGTGGCGGCGTCCTTGAACTCGATTCAGGCCGGGCTTTCGGCAGGCCCGGACGAGATCGCGTGGGTGCAGACGGCCTATCTGATGGCGGAGATCGTGATGATCCCCCTCGCCGCCTATCTGTCCATCGCGCTTTCGACGCGCTGGTTGTTCACCACGTCGGCGGTGCTGTTCACGATCTCGAGCCTGATGTGCGGTATGGCGTGGAGCATTCAATCCATGACCGTGTTCCGCGCGATTCAAGGCTTCGTCGGCGGTGCGATGGTGCCGACGGTGTTCGCCACCGGTTTCGCGATGTTCGACGGCAAAAGCCGCGCGATGATTCCCGCCATCCTCGGCATGGTGTCCACTCTGGCGCCGACGCTTGGCCCGACCGTGGGCGGATGGATCACGGATGTCTCCACCTGGCGCTGGCTGTTCTTCGTCAACATCGTGCCCGGCGCGTTCATCGCCATCGCACTGCCGATCCTCGGCAAGGTCGATGAGGCGCAGCCCGCGATGCTCAAGCGTATCGACTGGCTGCATGTCGCCTCGCTCGCGATTTTCCTGGGCGCGCTGCAATACGTTCTCGAAGAGGGCCCGCGTAACCAATGGTTCGAGGACGATACGATCAAGACCGTGGCGTGGATTTCCTTCGTCGCAATGATCGTGTTCTTCGAGCGTTCGTTCTTTTCGGCCATGCCGGTGCTGAAGCTCGCGCCGTTCAAGCGGCCGGTGTTCGCGCTCGCCTGTGCGCTCAATCTGGTGATCGGATTTGGGCTTTATTCATCCACCTACCTCACGCCGATCTTCCTGGGCCGGGTGCGCGGCTTTTCGAGTCTCGACATCGGGACAACCGTCTTCGTCGCCGGCGCATTCATGAGCCTTGGCGCGCCATTGGCCGCACGGCTGACAACGCTGATCGACCAGCGCATCGTCATCGCGTTCGGCTTCTCGCTGTTCGCACTGTCGTGCTGGCTGATGTCCGGGATCACCGACAATTGGGGCTTCTGGCAGCTGTTTCTGCCGCAAGCGGTGCGTGGCTTCGCCGTGCTGCTTTGCATCGTGCCGGCCGTCGGCATGGCGCTGAACGGTGTGCCGCCGTCGGAACTGCGCTATGCGTCGGGTTTGTTCAACCTGATGCGCAATCTGGGCGGCGCGATTGGCATCGCGACGGTCACGACGTGGCTGCAGGATTTTGGCCGCATTCACGGCTCGCGCTTCGGCGAAGGCATGACGGCGGCTGGTACGCAGGCGCTGGCGGGAGCA
>CAZCJI010000551.1:0-1958 GCA_964498625.1 uncultured Rhizobium sp. | reverse complement strand
AGATCGAACGCCGGACGGCGCAGATCGAGGAAGCTGAAATCCTGGTCGGCGCCATAGGCCATGACGACGACAGGCTCTTCGCCGCCGGTCGCGCCCATCAGGCCGGCGTCGAAATCGGCCCGGCCGCTGCCATCGGTGGTGACGGTCGCAAGCTCGTTGTTGTCGCGCGCGACCAGCGACAGCTTCACGCCCTTGAGCGGCAAAGCGCTGGAATAGGAACGCGCAAACACCGTGAGACCGTTGGCGCCCTGGAATGTCGTCAGCGCGATATCGGAATCGATCACCCATTGCGCGGCAATGGTGTTGTCGTCCTCATAATAGGTATCCGAATCCTTCTTCTTCGCGGCATCCATCGCCAGCAGCACATAGGCGCCGGGCTTCTTGTCCCTCAGGATCTGGTTGATCGGGATGAGCGTCACGACGTTGTCGTTCTTGACGACGTTCACATCCATCGTGCCTTCCCAGATCAGCTTGCCCTGGCTGTTCTGGAGGTCGTTGTCCTTCCAGCTGTAGAGCGAGGTCTGGTCGACCACGCCGCTTTCGATCTGCGACAGCAGACGGTCGCCGACCCGGATCAGCTTCACGCGAAGTTTCGAGATGTTAACGGTCGTGACCGGAACGCCCTGCGCATTGTCGCGCGGAAGGATGATGCCGCCGGAGAAGCGCACGACCGAGGGCTTGTCGCGCAACTCGACCGGAACGGTTTCTGCTTCGATCAGCTTGTCGCCGGCGGCGTCGGGCAGGCCCGCCTTCAAGGTCACATTGTAGCTGGTGTTGAAATCGAGGCCGGACAGGCAGAGGCGCGTATCCACGACATGCGAGGCCACGCGCGTTGCCGGATCGATGGAGATGTAATCCTCATAGTGCGTCTTGCCGGAAGCATCGAGATCGCGGGTGAAGACGAGGCAGGCTTCGGCCTGCGGCTTGGTAGTGTCGATGTCGAGCCGGCGAAAGACGAAATCGCCGCCCTGGGCGACCTGCACGGGTGTCGTGCCGGTCGTGATCTGGTGGAGGCCGGCTGCGAGACGACCCAAGAGGCCGCCTTGTGCACCGTTCTGTCCGCGCCCGCCGAGAACGTAAAGCCCGGCCAGAACCGCGATAACGATAGCAACTACCGCGCCGCCGATGGCCAGCAGCCGACGATGATTCTCGCTCATGAGAGCCCCCTATTGCCCAACCTTCAGCCTACGCTTTTGCAGACTGAGCGGCAATTGAGAGAGATTCATCTAACAAAGAGGCGGGATGGTGACGAAGTATGCGTGTGGCGAAGAATTTTCGCGTCGGTTTTCAAAAAAACAGCGCTGTCATTCCCGGCGAGTGCCGCTTGCAACGCAAGCGGCAAGAGGGAAGGGAAACCAACGTGTCGTTTCGCTGCAATGCGATAGGCAGCGTACGGATTGATGGAAAAAGTTGGGTCCCCTTCCCTCGCCGCTGCGCGGCTCGCCGGGGATGACAAGTGCCGCTACTCGTCCGACCACATGCGGAAGAGATTCTGGCGCACGAGTTCGAGGCGCACGCGATTCTGCCAGTCCATCTTCAGCCCCTCGAGCGCGCCGACCTCGTTCAGCTCGTAGAGTTGTGTGCGCCGGTATTCGTCGGCGATCAGGCTTTCGATGAAGGTGATCGACACCAGCCGCTGGCCGGAGCGTACGGGGCGCACCTCATGCAGCAGGGTCGAAGGATAGACGATGGCGTCGCCCGGCATCCCCTTGAACACAACCGGTCGCGTGCCGAGATGGGCGACCAGTTCACCGCCCTCGTACGTCGATGGATCGGAGATGAAGACGGTACAGGAAATGTCGGAGCGCAGATTGCCGCCGGCGAGCGCGATCACCGCGGCGTCGGCGTGGGCGCCGTACTTCATGCCGGGCTCGTAGCGGCAGAGCAGCGGCGGCGCGATCTTCTTGGGCATCGCGAAATCGAGGAACGCGCGCGAGCGCGAAAACGCCGTGCTCACG
>CAZCJI010000550.1:0-1959 GCA_964498625.1 uncultured Rhizobium sp. | reverse complement strand
GCCGTTGTAGCGCTCGAGCATCTGCAGGAAGGGCATAACGATCTGCACGGATTTCGGCCTTCGCGGTTCGCGCAAGACGCCCCATTGACGCCTTCAGGACGGCAGTTTGACGGCGAAGGCTTAAGAAACCGCGTGGTGGTCGTCTCAATTCCGGGCCAAAGAATTTACTTTTTGTTCGTCATGGCGTTGAGGAAAGATGTCCCATCCCGTCGCCAAAGCGCGGCCCAATCGCTTTGCCCCGAAACGAGACTTCGTCCAGGCGGATCGGCGCTGTGCTTGGCTTTTGCCGCTGAAAGACATCTTTGCGGGCGTTGACCGCTGCCCCCGCCTGACTATGATCCGCCGCCTTTACCGCACACCCCTTTTTAGCCCGAGTGGTGGAACTGGTAGACGCACTGGACTCAAAAGCGAAAAAGTACCATCTGAAACATCAAATAACATAATAAAATCAATTACATAAGAAAACTCAAGGACTTACACAACCCTTACACAAAGCTGGACTTTTGGCCCGGATTCGCGTATGCGTACGCGTATGTCCCTGACACACGACCTCATCGGCGGAAGGCTCCACGTCTACAAGCGTGAGAACAGCACGGTCTGGCAGTGCTCGACCTATCTCGCCGGACGCAATCACCGGGCGACCACGAAAGAAAGCGATCTCGAACACGCAAAGCAGAAGGCGGAGGACTGGTATCTCTCCCTCCGGCTCAAGCAGCGCAGCGGCGAGTTGAGGGGCGGCCGGACGCTCAAGGACGCCGCCGATAAATTCCTCCCCGAATACGAGGCGCTGACGAAGGGTGAGCGCAATCCGGTTTACGTCAAAGGCCATGGCGACCGGTTGCGCGTCCATTTGCTCCCCTATTTCGGAAACAGGCCCGTTTCCGACATCACTCCCCAAACGGTGCAGGACTACCGGGTTCATCGGATGACCAAGCCCAAGGAAATCGAGGAGCGCGAAGAGAGGGAGGCGCGTGAAGCGAAGGAGGCCAAGGAAAAGGGCTTGGAGTACAAGCTCTCCAGACCTTGGACGCCACCCGCGCGCAGCACCCTCCACCACGAAATCGTGACTCTCCGTCACGTTCTCAAAACTGCGGAACGGCAAGGGTGGATCAAATTTATCCCCAACCTTTCTGCTCCCTACAAGGCGTCAGGCAAGATCAGTCACCGCGCTTGGTTCTCGCTCGAAGAATACAACGAGCTCTGTAAGGCGACGCGCGAACGCGCGAAGAATCCGCCCAAGCCCCGCTGGAAGTGGGAATGCGAACAGCTGAACAACTTCGTCGTCTTCATGGTGAACACCGGCCTTCGCCCGGACGAAGCCGGACGGCTTGAGTTCCGGGACGTGGAAGTCGTCAAGGACGGCGCAACCAGAGAAACGATTCTAGAAATCAGCGTACGCGGCAAGAGAGGGGTCGGGTACTGCAAGAGCATGCCCGGTGCCGTGTATCCCTTCGAGCAGTTGCGCCAGCGCAAGCGCCTTCCGAATCCCGGCGCTCGTATGTCGAAGGGCGGCGAGGCCGGGGAAGATAATGCGAATCTCGTGCTGCCGAAGCCGACCGACAGGCTCTTTCCCGGTCTCCGCCACCATCATCTAAACGCCGTCTTGGAAGAAATGGGATTGAAGAAGGACAGGGAGGGGTTACGCCGGTCGTCCTATTCGCTCAGGCACACCTACATCTGCCTTCGGCTCATGGAAGGAGCCGACATCTACGCAATCGCGAAAAACTGCCGCACGAGCGTCGAGATGATCGAGAAATTCTACGCCGCCCACATCAAGAACATGATCGACACGACGAAGACTAATGTAAGAACGAAGGACCAGCCGAACGGCCGTTCTCAAGGGCGCAGAACGAACGTGACCAGTGCGCCCAAGACGCGCAAATCCGGGTATCCGAGAGCGCGTCGATAGTCATGGCCGAATCCGAACGGAGAAGGCTATGATAGCCTCGTTGTTTTCCA
>CAZCJI010000549.1:0-1959 GCA_964498625.1 uncultured Rhizobium sp. | reverse complement strand
TTCCACAAGGACGTCGTCATCGACATGTTCTGTTATCGCCGCTTCGGCCATAACGAGAATGACGAGCCGGCGTTTACGCAGCCGCTGATGTACAAGGCGATCAAGGACCATCCGACCACGCTCGAACTCTACGCGACGAAGCTCGTGTCCGAGGGCACGCTCGGCCAAGGCGACATCAAGGACATGATCGGCGCGTTCAACACGCGGTTGGACCAGGAATACGACGCCTCGAAATCGCATCTGCCGAACCATGCCGACTGGCTGGACGGACGCTGGAGCGGTTTGGCCGCCGCGCCCGCAGGCGACCGCCGTGGCGAGACCGCATTGCCGGTCGAAACATTGAAAAGCGTCGGCGCGGCGCTGACGCATGTGCCGGACGGTTTCCATATCCACAAGACCGTCGCGCGCCAGCTCGAAGCGAAGGCCAGGATGTTCGAGACCGGCGAAGGTTTCGACTGGGCGACCGGTGAAGCGCTCGCCTTTGGGACGCTGCTGAAAGAAGGCGTTCCCGTGCGTCTGTCGGGTCAGGATTCGATGCGCGGTACGTTCTCGCAACGCCATTCGGCCTTCATCGATCAGGAAACCGAGGAGCGCTATCTGCCGCTCGCTCATCTGGGCGCCGATCAGGCGCCGTTCGAAGTCGTCGATACGCTGCTTTCGGAAGAAGCCGTGCTCGGCTTTGAATACGGCTATTCCACCGCCGAACCGAAGGCGCTGGTCCTCTGGGAAGCGCAGTTCGGCGATTTCGCGAACGGCGCACAGGTCGTGATCGACCAGTTCATCGCATCCGGCGAAATGAAGTGGCTGCGCATGTGCGGCCTCGTGATGCTGTTGCCGCATGGCTATGAAGGCCAGGGGCCGGAGCATTCGTCGGCGCGTCTGGAGCGCTATCTGCAACTCTGCGCGCAGGACAATATTCAGGTCTGCTGCCCGACGACACCCGCGAATTATTTCCATGTGCTGCGGCGTCAGATCCACCGCCCGTTCCGCAAGCCGCTGATCCTGATGACGCCGAAGTCATTGCTGCGTCACAAGCGCTGCGTCTCGTTCCTGTCGGATATGACGCCGGGATCGTCGTTCCACCGCGTCTTCCGCGATCAGGCAGAGGCCGTACCCGGCGCGACGACCGTGAAGCTTGTAGAAGACTCACAGATCAAGCGCGTGGTCCTCTGCACCGGCAAGGTTTATTTCGACCTGATGGAAGAGCGCGAGAAGCGGGGCGAAAACCGCATCCAGATCCTGCGCATCGAGCAGCTCTATCCGTTCCCGGAAGAGGTATTGCGCATGGAACTCAACCGCTTCCCGAAGGCCGATCTGGTATGGTGCCAGGAAGAGCCGAAGAACCAGGGCGCATGGACCTTCATCGCGCCGCGCATCGAAGACACCGTCACCCATCTGGGCGGCACCGCGAAGCCGCGCTACGTTGGGCGGCCCGAGTATGCGTCCACTGCCGCCGGTCTGATGAGCCAGCACAACGCGGAACTGAAAGCGTTCCTGAACGAGGCCCTGACGCTATGACCATCGAGATCAAAGTGCCCGCGATGGGCGAATCCGTGACGGAAGCCACGGTGGCGCGCTGGTTCAAGAAGGAAGGCGACAGCGTCGCCCGCGACGAACCGCTGCTCGAACTCGAAACCGACAAGGTGACGGTGGAAGTGCCCGCGCCCGCGTCCGGCGCGATCGAATCCATTTCGGTGAAGGCCGGCGACACGGTGCAGGTCGGCGCGATCCTCGGCGCCATTGCCGAAGGCAAGGCCGGTGCGCCGTCTGTGGTCGCCGCGAGCAATCCCGATAGTGCCGCGCCCAAAGCTGCGGCTGCACCGAAGCCTGCTGCTGCTCCACCAAAAGCCGCAGCGCCCGCACCGCGTCCGGCTGGAGATGGCGTCGCCGTGATGCCGTCCGTCCGGCGCATCGCGGAAGAGAACAATCTCAACCCCGCAACTGTCGCAGGCTCAGGCC
>CAZCJI010000548.1:0-1960 GCA_964498625.1 uncultured Rhizobium sp. | reverse complement strand
AACGAACATTTGGGCTGGGCGAACACGGTCAACAATCCCGATCTCGTCGATATCTATCGGCTGACGATCAATCCGGCGAACCAGAACCAATACCGGCTCGACGGCAAATGGCGCGATTTCAAAACCACAGACGCTGCCATTCGTGTGAAGCTTTTCGGTCCGTTGATCTGGACCGTGCATCGCCCGGTGCAGTTCTCGATTCACGGCCCTGTATTCAGGACCGATCATGGCGTATTTGCGGTGCGCTATGCCGGCATGGGTGAAGTGCGCCAGGTGCTGCAATATTATCGTCTCAACAAGGCGCGCGATCTCGACGAATGGAAAGCAGCAATGCGGCTGCAGGCGCTGCCGAGCATCAATTACGTCTATGCCGACGAGAAAAGGAATATCGGATACGTCTACAACGGCCAGTTCCCGGTCCGGAAACCCGGCGCGGATTGGCAGGGTTATGTGCCCGGCGATCGTTCCGATCTCGTCTGGCAGTCTTACCTTCCGTTTGAGCGTGAACCGCAGCTCTGGAATCCGAAATCCGGCTTCGTTTTCAACTCCAACAACACGCCGTTTCAGGCCACGGCGCCTGAAGACGATCTGAAACCCGCCGACTATCCGTCCTGGATGGGGATTCAGACCAACATGACCAACCGCGCGATGCGCGCCCTCGAAACCTTTGGCTCCGACCCGCATATCAGCGCGGATGCGTTCCGCAGGTACAAGTTCGACACTCGCTACAGCGCGAATTCCGAGGTCGCAAAGATGATCGCCGAAGTCTGCGCGCGTCCCGATGCCGATCTCGTGTCCGCTTGCACGCTCCTGAAAAGCTGGGATCGCAATGCGGACATCCACAATCGCGCGGCGGCCCTGGCAATTCTGATGGCCGAGCCCGTAAGCCGTGCGCGGCACGATCACAATTGGTCGCTCACACCTGCGATTTCGTTGCACCGTGCGATCGATCAACTCCAGACCCATTTTCATCGCATCGATCCGGAATGGGGCCAGGTGAACCGGTTCCGTCGCGGCAAATTTGAGGCCTCCATCGATGGGGGGCCAGATACCTATCGCGCCGTCTATGGCGAGCCGCGGCCCGATGATGGCACGCTTACCGCGGTCGACGGTGATACGCTCATCATGTTCGTGACCTGGGACAAGAATGGAAAATTGTCATCGCAGAGCATTCATCAGTTTGGATCGGCAACGCTCGACATGGATTCCCCGCACTATGTCGATCAGTCACCCTTGTTTGTGGCGATGAAAACAAAACCGGTTCTGTTCACAAGACGGGATCTGAAAGGCCATATTGAGGCCGACTACAAACCCGGCGATCCACACAAATAAAAAGAGCCAGCACCGTCGCTGGCTCTTTTCCATGCTCGCGAAAAGACGATCAGCTCTGCGGCGCTATCGGCAGATTGTCGATCTGGTCGGCGTTCAATTGCGCGACGACGACGTCGCGCGACTGGTCGAATGTCAACTGATTGGCCGCGATGGCCACCAGGCGGCTCGCCTTGCCAAGCAGCACGACGACGACAGTCTTCGCTTTGCCCGCCGCATCGGTGATCACCCGCTGAACGGCTCCGACGGCCTGGCCGTTGCTGGTCTCGACACTCGCATTTGCGAGAGTCTGTGGGGAGTTGCTGATGCTATCCAATGGTATCGGATTGCTTGCAGACGTTGCTGATACTGCATTCGCCTGAACCGTTGTTTGTGTTGCTTTGGGCTCGACCTGCGCGGTCTGGTCCGCGGTACTGGGCGCTCCCTGTGTTGCTGCAGTCTGATCAGTGCTCGGCGCAGCGCCGGTGCTCGTCGATGCCATGGTTTGCGACGGCGCCGTGGCTTGAGTGTCTGGGGATTGCGCCTGCTGCAGCTGCTGGGCGTTCAGATCGTCGGTCTGTTGATGCTCCGCTGGCGTTCCGGGGTGATGCGTGAACGCCAGGGCAGGGGCGGCGCCCATCAATCCTGCGAG
>CAZCJI010000547.1:0-1961 GCA_964498625.1 uncultured Rhizobium sp. | reverse complement strand
CGACAACGGTACTGTGTTCAAGATCACAGCTGATGGAACGTTCAGCACGCTATACAACTTCACCGGCGGCGCGGATGGCGGCTTCCTGTACGGCACCGTTGCGGTCGACAAGGATGGCAACGTCTACGGCAATGCGGCCGGAGGCGGCGCCGACGATAACGGCACGGTGTTCAAGATCGCAGCCAATGGAACGTTCACTACGCTCTACACCTTCACCGGCGGCACAGACGGCGGCGATCCGGAAGGCAACATGCTGGTGGTGGGAAAGAATCTCTACGGTGCCGCCAGCGGAGGCGGTGACCCCAGTTGCCAATGCGGCGCTATCTACAAGGTCGATTCAAAAGGCCATGAGACAGTGCTTCATGCCTTTCTCGGAAGCGACGGCGAGGGATACTCGGCCGGCGTGACGTCGGGCAATCACCTGCTGTACGGCACGGCCGGCGGCGGAGCCAACAATGATGGCGTCGTCTTCAGCGTCACAAAGAAGTAGTCCGCGATACCATGACGGCACCCTCTCTCCACGCATGTGGAGAGAGGGTCCGCAGACACAGCATTATTCCAGGCGCCGCCGGATATCGCGATGGGCGGCGGCAATCAGAGCGCTCAGAGCCTTGTCGTTCAGCACCTTGCCGGGGCGCAGTTTTACGTGCCGCATGCGCTTTCCCGATCCTTCCAGCAAACCCGCAGGGTCGGGCAGATCGGCGCCATGATAGAAGCCGACATTCGCGTGGGCTTTGAACGCGCCCACATAGCCGAACGGCGCGTCGCCGACGCAGGCGATCGGGCAGCCATCATGAAACAGCTCGCGGACATCGGCGCCACAGCCGCGCATGCGTTCGAACCATTCCCGCACCATCAGCCGGTACGGATCCGTGACGTCGAACCACGCCTCGATCCTCGGATCGCGTTTGACGGTGCCGTCATAACGCAAAAAGTCATCCATCAGATGAGCTTTGCTTTCGCCGCCAAATCCTTGAGTGACACTTCCGGACGCGCGCCATAGTGCGAGATGACTTCCGCCGCGGCGAGCGCGCCGAGACGCCCGCAATCGGCAAGGCCGCGGCCATGGGTCAGGCCATAGAGAAATCCCGCCGCGAACTGATCGCCGGCACCCGTCGTATCGACCACGCGATCGACCGGCGCCGCGTCCACGACATGCACCTCGGCGCCGCGCGCGATGACGCAGCCCTTCTCGGACCGGGTGATCGCCGCGATCTTGTTCATAGGCTTGAACGCCTGCAGCACGTCGTCGAAATCCCCGACTTCGAACAGCGCCTTCGCTTCGTCTTCGTTGGCGAACAGGATGTCGAGATGGGACAGCAGCTCCAGAAACTCGCCGCGATAACGCCCCATCAAAAAGGGATCGGAAAGCGAGAACGCGACCTTGGTGCCCGTTTTCCTGGCAATATCGATGGCTTTCAGCGACGCTGCCTTCGCCGTCGGCGCATCCCAGAGATAGCCTTCGATATAGAGAATGTCGGAACCGGCGATATCGCTCTCGCTCAAATCCGTGATGGCGAATTCGCGCGCGGCGCCGAGATAGGTGTTCATGCTGCGCTGACCGTCCGGCGTCACCGCGATCAGGGAGCAAGCTGTCTGCGGCCCGCTCTCCGCCGGCGCTGTTGTGTAATTGAGGCCAAGCGCGCGCATGCTGGCGTAGAACGCGCCGCCCAGACGATCCTGTTTCACCTTGCCCGCGAAATTGCCCCTGGCCCCAAGCGAGGCAATTCCCGCCATCGTGTTCGCGGCCGATCCACCCGCGATCTCGCGCGGATCGGGAAAGGCGGCATAGAGAGTCTCCGCGCGATATTCATCGATCAGGGTCATCACGCCCTTGGCGATGTTATGGGTCAGCAGGAAAGCGTCATCGACCGCGCCCAGCACATCGACAATCGCGCTGCCCAGCGCCGTGACATGATATTGTCTGGCCATAATTTCCCCGCGGCGGCGTGCGATTGCGG
>CAZCJI010000546.1:0-1972 GCA_964498625.1 uncultured Rhizobium sp. | reverse complement strand
GACGCCGATGTCCTCACCATCGAAGGCCTCGCCAAGGACGGAAAACTGCATCCGGTTCAGAAAGCGTTTCGCGAGAACCATGGACTGCAATGCGGCTTCTGTACGCCGGGCATGATCATGACCGCCGTCGATATGATCCGCCGTATCCCCGATCTGGATCGCAAGAAAATCCGCGCCGAACTCGAGGGCAATATCTGCCGCTGCACCGGCTATCAGAACATCGTGACGTCCATCGAAGACGCGGCGAAACGCATGGCGGACGACGCCAAAGGCATGGCCGCGTGATCCCCTACAGCTTCAATTATTATCGCGCGGCATCGCTCAGCGAAGCCGAGGCCATGCTCAAGACTTTGCCCGAAGCAAAGCTGCTGGCCGGGGGGCAAACACTGATCGCGGCGATGAAGATGCGCCTCGCGCAGCCATCCGATCTGATCGACATTTCCGGCCTGAGGGAATTGTCGTTCATCCGTGCGGAGGGCGATCGCGTCGTCATCGGTGCGGGCGCGAAGCACTACGAAGTCGCGGACTCCGAAGTCGTGCGCAAAGCCATCCCGGCGCTGGCGGCGCTCGCCGGTACCATCGGCGATCCGGCCGTGCGCCATATGGGAACGCTCGGCGGCTCGCTCGCCAACAACGATCCGGCGGCGGATTATCCCGCAGCGGTTCTGGCGCTGGATGCGACGGTCACCACCAGACGCCGCAGCATCGCAGCCGATGAATTCTTCACCGGGATGTTCTCTACCACGCTGGACGATGGCGAGATCATCACCGAGGTGTCGTTCCCTATCCCCGAACGCGGGCAATATGCCAAGTTCCCAAACCCGGCATCGCGCTATGCGATGGCGGGTGTGTTCGTCGCCAAGACGAAGTCCGGTGTGCGCGTCGCGGTCACCGGCGCGGGGCCCGGTGTCTTTCGCGTGCCCGAGATGGAAGCGGCATTGGCGCACGATTTTTCTCCAAACGCCATTGCGAACATTGCAATCGATCCAAGCGATCTGAACTCCGACATCCATGGCTCGGCTGAGTATCGTGCCAACCTCGTGACAGCGATGGCCAAGCGCGCAGTGGCCGCTGCCCAATGAACGCCGTTGGCGACGATGTTCTCGAAACCGCGGCCGGCTGGATCGATTCCGGTCATCGCGTCGCGTTGGGCACCGTGGTGCGGACGTGGGGCTCTTCGCCTCGCCCGACCGGAAGCCAGATCGCCGTGCGCGACGATGGCGCCTTCGTCGGCTCGGTCTCGGGCGGCTGTGTCGAAGGCGCGGTGATCGAGGAGGCACGCGCAGCCATGACAGACGGCAAAACACGGAAACTGGAATTCGGCGTCAGCGATCAGCAAGCCTGGGACGTAGGTTTGGCTTGTGGCGGTCATATCGAAGTCTTTGTCGAACCCGTAGTCTGAATCATGCGGCGTGAAATTCTTCAGGCTCTGAACGCAGCGAAGCGCGCAGGCAAAGCTGTCGTGCGCGCCACCGATCTTGAAACCGGCGAGGAAAAACTTGTCGATCCGGCGAGCGACATCGGCGCACTGGGGATCGCCGCGGCGAACGCCGCGCGCGCCGACCAGAGCGGTCCGGTGGAGATCGAGGGACGAAACTGGTTCTTGAGCGTCTACAATCCGCCACTCGATCTCGTCGTCGTCGGCGCGGCGCATATCGCGCAACCGCTGACGCGCATCGCGTTGCTTGCGAATTACGGCGTGCGCGTCATCGACCCACGCACGTCCTTTGCGACGGCGGAGCGTTTTCCAGATGTCGCGATCTCGCATGACTGGCCCGATGAAGCGCTCAGAAAATCGCCTCTCGGCGTACGAAGCGCGCTTGTCGCCCTCACCCATGATCCGAAGATCGACGATCCGGCGCTGACGTCGGCGCTGAACTCAAATTGCTTCTATATCGGCGCATTGGGATCGAAGAAGACACACGCCGGCCGTCTGGAGCGTCTGCGCCAAAACGGATTCGACGAGCACGCC
>CAZCJI010000545.1:0-1976 GCA_964498625.1 uncultured Rhizobium sp. | reverse complement strand
GCGCGCCCGGCGCATTCGGGCTCGTCAAGCTCGACATCCATCACAGCATCCGCCGTGCACTCGAGCTCGGACGCCTTCTGAAAGAGCAGAACGTGCCCGGCCTGTATCTGATGATGCATCGCCACGCACTCAGTGCCGATTATTACGACGCGCCCTATACGTGGGAGGTCTTACGCGAACTGGCCGCCATGGGACACGAGATCGGCCTGCACCTCGATCCGTTCCACATGGTGCGCGAATATGGCGATCTCTATCGCGGCACCGCCGAGGCGCTCGCCGATATGCGCGCACGCGGGCTTGCCATCCGAGCAGCCACCTTGCATGGCGACACCGCGGTTCATCTGCGCGCGCGAAAGCTTTTCGCCTTCGATTTCTTCGAGGAGATGAAATTCCGCAGCACCTGGGACGGCGAACCGCCGAGCAGCGAGCCGATATTCGCCGAGCATGTCGGGCGTTATTCGTTCAGGACTCTGGCCGAACAACACGGCCTGCGCTGGTTCGCGGAGGCGAATTTCGTCGCCGATGGCGAGGTGCTGACCTCGCAGCCGCTCGCCTATCTCTCCGACAACCGCAAAACGATGGCGTTGCTCAACACGCCGGACGGCGACATCAGCGACGACGCGCCGTTCCGCATCACGGACGCCTTCGCGGCACGTGCGTCGCAGGCCCTGAAAGAACGGCCTTTCCTGGCCCTCTTCCACCCGCAATGGATCTGGTGAAACGGCGGGAGCACGGTGCCGCAGGCAAACTTTAACCCTTTGCGGCGGATTGTTGTGCTTTCGCAGCCTCGCGCTATAGGTGTAGTCTACCTTGGGATGTACATGAAGAAACATCTGATCCTTATCGCGATGGCCGCGCCGTGGCTTGCCGGTTGCGCGTCGGCTATCGACGGCTCGACGCAACCGATCACCGTGGCGACGGAACCGGAGCCCGGTGCCGACTGCACGGTGTCGAACGCCCTCGGCCAGTGGACGTTAACGTCGCCGGGCACCGTCATCGTCAAGAAGAGCGCAAGTGTGCTCTCCATTCACTGCAGCAAGCCGGGATGGAAAGACGGCACGGCTTACGCCTCCGGAAAAATATCCACGGCCAGCATGGTGGGCATGATGCTTCCCTATGTTGGGCTGCTCAATGCTGCCGTCGATGGCTCGACCGGCGCGGGACAGGAATATCCACGCGCCTACACTATCACCATGAAACCCGCGGCCAGCGCCTCGGAACCGGCAACGGGGGCCATCGCGCCGCCGCCGTCCGCCAATGCCACATCGGGCGCACCGCAAACACACTGAAATCCTTAAAGGGGAAAGTTATGAATCTCGTACGTATTGCATGCGCCGTATCGCTCACAGCCATGCTCGCCGGCTGCGCAGGCAGCGTTTCCGCGCCGGAACCCGTCCAACCGCTCTCACAGGAGCAGCGCGGCGCGCTCAAGCTTTCCGACATCTCCGCCGACGCCGCGGGAGACGTTGAAATGTCGGACGGCGATTTCGGTCTGATCTGCCAGAAGGTGCGCGCCTATATCGATGTCGATCGGCCGGGCGTGATGACCGACGCTGCAGACGCACAGTCCCTGAAAATGCACATCCACTTCACCCGCTTCGACCGCGGCAGCGCGTTCGCACGCGCGATGTTGATCGGCCTTGGCCAGATACGCATTGAAGCGACGGTCTCACTCAACGACGCCAGCGGCAAGGAAGTCGCGGAATACAAGGTCGCGAAAGACTTCGCCCTTGGCGGCGTCGTTGGCGCGAGCACCAATGTCGAGGACGTGGAAGAGGGCTTCGCGAAGTCCGTCGCCCAGGTCGTCAGCAACAAAGTCTGAAGACCGGTTGCACGGACGCTTAAGAAAGAGTCGCCGCCTCTGGCAACGGAGTGCGGCGATTTTTCATGAATCGATCATCAGGCTGAAGATGGGATAGCGCCCGTCGTCAGATACGACCGCGTGCTGGCGCCGATCCAGTAATCGAGCACGCTGC
>CAZCJI010000544.1:0-1977 GCA_964498625.1 uncultured Rhizobium sp. | reverse complement strand
GGGCACGCAGCGCGATCATCTCTGCTTGTTCGATGTCGCCAGTCACAATGTGACGCAGCTTACGAATGGCCAGTTCGACGACGCGCTGCCCGCCTGGTCTCCCGACAGCAAATCCATCGCCTTCGTTTCCAAGCGCGGACCGGATCCAGACCGCACCGAGAATTGGGATGTCTATGTGATTGCCGCGCAAAAAGGCGCACATGAACACGCGGTCACGACTTTCACTGGCGAAGACAACGCGCCGGATCGCTTCGATCTGCCCGGCTATCCGGCGTGGAGCCCCGATGGAAAGTGGATCGCCTATTGGCAGGGCGGCGATCCCAAGATGATCGAATATGCGACGGACAAACTCGCAATCGTTCCATCGAATGGCGGAACACCGAAAATTCTCACACCTTCGCTGGATCGCAACGTCACCTATCCGACGTGGTCGGATGATGGAAAGTCGATCCAGTTCCTCGTCGAAGACGATCGCACGCAATATTTGGCCCGCGTTTCGGTGAATGGCGGGCAAGTGGTTCCCATCGTATCGGCGCGCGAACTTGTTGCCGAATACACCAAGGCGCACGATAGATACGCGCTTCTGATTTCCACGCCGGTTCTGCCGCCGGAAATTTTCGTTTGGAACGGAAACGGCGCGCCGCGCCAAATCACGCACAGCAACGATTGGCTAAAGGATTACAAACTCGCGCCCGTGCACGAAATCGCGTTCAAGAGCAAGGATGGCACGGATGTTCACGGCTATATCGTCATGCCGCCAAACGGCGGGTCGCATCTGCCCGCGATTCTTCGCATTCATGGCGGCCCGCAGCTTCAATTCGACGACGAATTCGATTTGGATCAGCAGACGATGGCCGCTCATGGCTACGCCGTGATCGCAGTCAACCCACGCGGCAGTTCCGGGCGCGGCACCGCTTATAGCGCCGGTATCTATGCCAACTGGGGCGGCCCGGACGTGCAGGATGTTCTCGCCGCGGTGGACTACGCGGTCAAACAGGGGATCGCGGATCCCAACAAACTGGCCGTCGGTGGTTGGTCATACGGCGGGATGCTGACGAACTACGTCATCGCCAGCGACGCGCGTTTCAAGGCCGCGACAAGCGGCGCCAGCATCGCGGATATTCTCGGAGGCTACGGCAACGACGAATATGTTCGAGATTACGAACACGAACTCGGCACGCCATGGACGAACACGGCGACGTGGATGAAAGTATCCTATCCCTTCCTGCATGCCGACCGCATCAAGACGCCGACATTGTTTCTCGGCGGCACCGATGACATGAACGTGCCGCTGCACAACGGAGAACAGATGTATCAGGCGGAAAAGAGTCTCGGTCTCGACACCGAACTCATCATCTATCCGGGTCAGTTTCACGATCTCACGACGCCGCTCTATCTGAAAGATCGCCTTACGCGCTATCTCGATTGGTACGACAGGCATCTGGGTCATCATGGCTGAAACCGCAATTTCTATCTCCGCGAAACGTCCGCGCACGTTTTTCGGCGAGCCAATGGGGCTCGCGTATCTCGCATTCACCGAAGCGTGGGAGCGGTTCTCCTATTACGGGATGACGGCGCTACTCGTGCTTTACATGAGCAAGGAGCTTCTGCTGCCGGGGCACGTCGAGCATGTCGCCGGTTTCGCGGCGTTCCGGCATGGTCTCGAATCTATCTTCGGGCCGATGAGCACGCTGGCGCTGGCGTCGCAGATTTTCGGTTTCTACACGGGCTTTGTCTATTTCACGCCAGTGTTCGGCGGATTGATCGCCGATCGCTGGCTCGGCCGGCGCAACGCGGTGGTGCTGGGCGCGGCGCTGATGAGCGCGGGACACCTCGCGATGGCCTTCGATGCTTCGTTTCTGCTTGCTCTGTTCCTGCTCATCATAGGCTGCGGATTGTTGAAGGGCAATATCTCCACGCAGGTCGGAGCGCTTTACTCCGAGGCCGATGGCCCGGGTCGCACGCGTGGCTTTTCGA
>CAZCJI010000543.1:0-1986 GCA_964498625.1 uncultured Rhizobium sp. | reverse complement strand
GGCTTCTGTGCGCGTGATCTTGTATTGGCGTTCATTGGTAATCATGGAAGGCTCCCGAGATCGATTTCGACAATGCCCTTCGACACGCCGTTGCGATCCTTGAGAAAGAACGCTCGATAGAGCAGGCCTGGCTTGGCCGCCGCCGACGCAGGAAAGAGCTCGCCGCCATACTTCGCCTTCATGGCGGCACGACCATTGGAAAAATCGAGCAACACAGGGTCGAGCTTGTATGGATCGACTCCTTGGGGCTCCCAAGCGCCGTCATAGTCTTGGGGCAGAGGCCGCTCGCTGACGAAGCTGCCGTCCAAGAGCACTGTGCGGCATCCCGCGCCGGCTAGGTTCTTTAGCGCACCGAAAAGACCGGTGATGAGGCGATCACGATGCGAGTTCTTGGAAAAGCGTGGCACGACCTGCGTCCAAGGTGCGGGATGGACGCCCGGCGGCAGATATCCAGTGTTTGTGTCATACGCGGGAATCATAGACACAACAATATCGTTGTGTTTCTTTGCGTCAAGTGTTCCGGACTAAGCACTGCTTTTTGATCGGCCTCCCCCAATCATATGCGAAATTCATTGTTTTCCAGCGAGATACCAATATGCTTGGGGAATGCGGAATCTCGAGGATTACCTAGAAACCAGCCAATCCAGGGGGCGCTACACATTCACCAAGTCGGATGCCCAAACCGCTCTGAGCCTGGCACCGAGTGCGCTTCTGTCCGCAGCCGGCCGAGCGACCCGCAAACGGCAGATCATAAGCCCGAGGCGAGGCTTCTATCTGATCCTGCGTCCCTAGGACCGCCTCCTGGGCGCGCCGCCGCCGGAGCGTTGGATCGCTCCGCTCATGGCCTACCTCCGGATCGACTACAGGATATCGCTGCTTCGGGCAGCAGCCTTCCACGGCTCTTCCCATCAGGCCGCCATGGTTTTCCAAGTCATTGCACCGAAGCAATTGAAGACCATCACAGTGGGTCGTCAGCGCCTCCAGTTTCTCTTTCAGGACAAGCGCGCCTTCGCGCAGGTAAACAAACCCGAGTGGCTAGATGACCTGAAAACCGATTCCGGAATCGCCAAGATCGCCGGTGTGGAACTTACCCTACTGGATTCTGCCCGCTACTTTCATAAAGCGGCCGGCATCAATGGTGCGGCGCAAATTGTTCACGACCTGGGATCAAAAGCGGATGCGAACAAACTCGCCATCGCGGCCAGATATTATGAAAACTCCGCCGTGAGACGATTGGGCTACCTGCTCGATCACTTTGACCATCGCGAACAAGCCGGCGCGTTGGCCACCTTCGCGGCAAAGGCAAAATCGGCCAAGCTGCTTAATCCGGCTGTGAAACTAATGAGCGCAACGACGCGACGATCAGTTTCCGACACAATGGATCGCAAATGGAAACTTATCATCAATGAGCCGGTGGAAATCGATACGTGATCCCCAGCGCCAACATTCTGGAATGGGCCGAACACGCTCCGTGGCCCGCGCTGCGTCAGATCGAACAAGATCTAATCATCTGCCGTGCGCTCTGCAGCATTTTCTCCGACCCGTTCTTGTCCGAACGCCTCGCGTTCCGGGGTGGCACCGCCATCAACAAACTTTTGTTCTCATCGCCGCTGCGATACTCCGAAGATATCGATCTCGTGCAAGTCAAGGCCGAGCCGATTGGAACGACCCTCGACGCCCTGCGTAAGGAATTGGGGTGGCTCGGCGATTGTCGGATCGACCGCAGTAAACACTCCACGCACCTGATATTCAAATTCGTCCCTGAAGATTCAGATGCCGGCGCGCCACTAAACCTGAAAGTGGAGATGAATACGCGTGAGCACGACGCACTGTTTGGCCACAAGCGATATCCTTTCGCCATGGCCAACACTTGGTTCAACGGCGAGGTGGAAATTGTTTCCTTCGATGCCAACGAGTTGTTTGGCACCAAGCTTCGCGCACTACTTCAGCGACGAAAGAACCGGGATTTGTTCGATCTTGGAGAAG
>CAZCJI010000542.1:0-1986 GCA_964498625.1 uncultured Rhizobium sp. | reverse complement strand
GCGGCAGGATCAGGCCTTCGACCTTCGGATTGGCGTCGAACACGTCGGCCACCGCTTTCGCGAGCGTAAATCCCGGAATGAAATACGGCACATAGGCGACACGCGAACCGTAGATCTCACGCGCGGTCTTCTCACCATCGGGCTGATCGGTGATCGCGAGCACCGCGGTCGAATGCGTGTGGTCGATGAATTTGTGCGGCAGGAATGCGTGCAGGAGCGTTTCCACACTCGGGTTCGGTGCGGACGCATCCAGCAGATTGATACGCTGGAAGTTGACCATGTCCTCGTCGCTGAGCGTGTTGAGGCGGCGCAACCGGCGCAATTCGGCGAGGCGCACCGCCGGCAGGCCCTGCGGCTCGATATTGCCCATGTCCCAGCCGCTGCCTTTCACGCACAGCACGTCGACGTCTTCGCCGAGCTGGTCTTTCGCGGCCGTCTTCACCGACGTGTTGCCACCGCCGTGGAGCACAAGTTTCGGATCGGAACCGAGCAGCCGCGTCGTATAGGTGCGCAGCGCGAGGTCCTCGCTCACACCCTGCGCCGCATAGCGCTTCACAAAATCTTGTGCCTCGGAATCCGAAAACCGCGACTGCATGATATTTGAAACTCGATTCTCAACAATTTTTGCCAACAGAGGGTCCGCGCCACCCTGTACAGGGCCGTCAGGTGGCGGGGAAGAGGCTGCGTAGGCCCTGCTCCGTCGCGGCGCAAGTGCCTCGTTCGGTGATGAAACCGGTGACGAGACGTGCCGGCGTGACGTCGAAACCGGGATTGGCGGCGGGCGAACCCGGCGCCGCGATTTCGACCGTCGCCAGGGTTCCAGATGGGGTCCGCCCAGTCATTTTCAAGAGCTCGTCCGGCGATCTTTCTTCGATGGGGATGTCGCGGCCATCGGCGAGCGTCCAGTCGATGGTCGATGACGGCAGCGCGACATAGAACGGCACGTCATTGTCCTTCGCGGCGAGCGCTTTCAGATACGTTCCGATCTTGTTGGCAACATCGCCGTTCGATGTGACGCGGTCGGTGCCGACGATGCAGAGATCGACGCGGCCTTCCTGCATGTAGTGACCGCCGGCATTGTCGGCGATGATCGTGTGGTTCACGCCATGCGCGCCGAGTTCATAGGCGGTGAGCGAGGCGCCCTGGTTGCGCGGCCGCGTCTCGTCCACCCACACATGAATCGGAATGCCCGCGTCATGCGCCATGTAGATCGGCGCCAGCGCCGTGCCCCAATCGACACAGGCAAGCCAGCCCGCATTGCAATGGGTGAGCACGTTGAGCGTCGCGCCATTCTTCTTCGCGGCTGCGTCTTTGAGAATCTTGAAACCGTGCTCGCCGATGGAATGACAGACCGCGACATCCTCGTCCGCGATCTTCGCGGCTTCCGCCCAGGCAATCGCGGCGCGCTGTTCGTGCGGTTGATTGCGCAGCACATCGCACATCCGCTTCAGCGCCCAGCGCAGATTGATCGCGGTCGGCCGCGTCTCAGCGAGAATATCGTGCGCGCGGTCCAGTGCCTGGTCCGACGCATCCACGCGCATCGCCAGCGCGATGCCGTATGCCGCGGTCGCTCCGATCAGCGGCGCACCGCGCACGACCATCGCCTTGATTGCATGCGCCGCGTCTTCCATCGACGCAAGTTCCAGCGTCTCGAACGCATGCGGCAGCTTCGTCTGGTCGATGATGCCGACCTTGCTGTCACCAATGGGCCAGATGGTGCGATAGGCCTTGCCGTGGATTTTCATGCGCTCTCCTACCCTCCCCTTGAGGGAGGGTCGATAATTTGCGTAACGCAGTGAAGCAAATTTCGGGGAGGGGATTGTGACAGATCACCCCTCCCCGAAGCGCTTCGCGCTTCGACCCTCCCTCAAGGGGAGGGTGGATTCTAATGCCCCTCGAAGCTCACCAGCGCCTTCACGTCCTGGCCGAAGGCGCGGATCTTGTCGGCGCCGCCGAGTTCCGGCAGGTCCACGAGGAAGCAGCAGC
>CAZCJI010000541.1:0-1989 GCA_964498625.1 uncultured Rhizobium sp. | reverse complement strand
TATGCGCAATTGGCTAACGATCCGAAGTCTGACACGCTCGCGCCCAATGCCCCGCTGTCCGCCAGCGGGCACACCTGCGGATATTCGTGTCACTCGCTGGTGCAGAAGAACGACTACATCTTCACGGCCTATCCGAAGCGATAGGTGCCGGGGCGCGCGTCACGCCGACGCGCGCTTCGTCATGCTGCCGGGAAACAGAATCCAGTCGTGCCGCATCTCGTCGGAAACCGGCTGGTCCGGCATGGGTTATCCCTGCCTGATCGCCACCCCCCGCCGAAATAGCTGAAAGCGCCAACCCGCTGAGATGGGAGTTGGTGTCTGAAGGCGACGCGACATCACGTCTCCGCTGGCCTTTCCTTTGCATCTCAGAATTTGGTCTGTGCTAGGGTCAGGCCAGTTTCACACGCGGGAAAAAACCATGGGTCTGTTCGACACAATCGAAGGCAATCTGGATTCCATCGCCGGCAAGGTTGGGCTGACGCCGGAACAGGTGCGGCAAGTCGCGAACGCGGTTCAGGCGAATCTCACAAGCAGCGACGGAAACCCGGCTGCGGCTCTGGAAGCGGCCGCCGCCCAGCACGGCGTTTCGGTCGAAACGATTCAGGAAATACTCAATCACGGCGGCGGATTGCAAAGCGAACTGGGCGATATCGCAGGCAACCTGTTCAAGCCGGGATTATAGTCTGAAGCTGCGCGTCACACCGACGCGCGCTTCGCCATGCTGTCGGGAAACGCGATCCAGTCGTGGCGCATGTCGTCTGACACGGACTGGTCCGGCATCGCGGCTTTCGGATCGGCAAACGCGCCATACGCCACGCCGATCGTGCCGGGCTTGCGCGCCGGCTCCCAGTAAATCGAGGAGCCGCACTCCGGGCAGAAGTGAAACAGAACGGAGAAGCCGCTATCGGCATTGCGGCGGAAGGTTTTGTCGCGCCCTTCGATGCGCACGCGCGCGCGCGGATAGAACGCGGCAATGCCGAAGGCGCTTCCCGTGCGCCTGCGGCATTCGTTGCAATGACAGATCGAGACTTTGTCCGGCGCTCCGTCGCAGAGCGCGCGCAGCTGGCCGCAACTGCAATGTGCCAGCCGCGCGTCCATCGCTTACGGCCGGATGCAGCTCCAGTCGTCGTCGCTCTCTTCGATGACGATGGTGACGTAGCAATAGCCGAGCTTGTAGTTGAAGCAACGGCTCCTGACCTTGCCCTTCAGCGGCACGTGGCGGATGTCGTCCTCGCCGGGGAAATCGACGAAGTCGCCGACGGCGGGGATCAGCGCGAACTGGGTCTCGTCGACCTCCACGTCCACCGGGCGGTGCATCGTCGTGTTGTCGACCAGGCTTTTCGCCCCCTTGGGCAGCAGGCGGTAATCAATGCCGTATTTCATCTCTCGTCCTTTGGGCGGTGGCTGGCGCTATCGTTGCAGCCGCTTGGCGTAAGTCAATCGCAAATCGCGTCAATGACCGGCGGCTGGAGGGGCGGGCGGCGCGGCGGGCGGCGGTGCCGCCATCCTCACCGGGCCGTCGAAAATCTTGCGTTGTTCGGGCGTGAGCGCGTCATAAAGCGCCTTCGCCGCGGGCAGCTCCTTGCGCAGCGCATCCAGGGTCGCGCTCGTCATTGTGATCTGGTTCTCGATGCGCTGGGGTGCGGGAATGTCGAGCCCGGTCGAAAGCGCCGGACAGGGCACGGCCGTCCAGAGGGCGAGACGCGCCTTGCGCCAGGCATCGAACAAGGGCTTCTGCGCCGGCGTCGGTTCCAGCGCGTTGCTCAGCGTGCCCAGCATCGCCAGTTCCACATGGTACCGCTGCAGGCACTCCGCGCTTTCGCCGGACGTTTTCTTTTCCTGCGGGGGGGTCACCTTCATGATGGTCGAAGGGGAGGCGATTTCCATAGCCCCAGGTGCTGGTCCGATACATCCGCGTGTCGTTCAGAAATCGCCGGATCATCTCATTGGAATTGTGCGTCTGGTGGCGGACATGGTCGCCTAACGTCT
>CAZCJI010000540.1:0-1990 GCA_964498625.1 uncultured Rhizobium sp. | reverse complement strand
ACATCCTTGCCGATCTCGCGACGGTCGAGATGCACGCGATCCAGACCAGCGGCAACTGTATCCGCAACGTCACCGCCGATCATTTCGCGGGCGCGGCCGCCGACGAGATCGAAGACCCGCGGCCCATCGCCGAGATCATCCGGCAATGGTCGTCGCTGCATCCCGAATTCAGCTTCCTGCCACGCAAGTTCAAGATCGCGGTGAGCGGATCGCCGCACGACCGCGCCGCGCTCAAGTTCCACGACCTCGCCGTCGAGATCGTACGCAACGATGCCGGCGAGACCGGGTATAAAGTGCTGGTCGGCGGCGGCATGGGGCGCACGCCTTATATCGGCTACGTCATCGGCGCGTTCGTCGCCAAGCCCGATATCCTCGCGTTCCTCGAAGCCGTGATGCGCGTCTATAACGAGCAGGGACGCCGGGACAATCTCTACAAGGCGCGCATCAAGATCCTGGCGAACGCACTCGGCCCCGACGAGATGCGCCGTCAGGTGATGGCCGAGTTCGACGAGATCAGGAACAGCGGCACGCTGCAGGTGCCGCAGGAGGAGCTTGACCGCATCGATGCCTATTTCGCGCCGCCGGCATTTGAGACGCTCTCCGATGAAATGCCCGAAGGCAATGCGGATTTCGGGAACTGGGTGAAGACCAATGTCTCCCTGCATCGCGCGCCGGGCTATGCCATCGCCACGATCTCGCTAAAGCCCATCGGCGGCATCCCCGGCGATGCGACGGCTGAACAGATGGACGCGGTTGCCGAACTGATGGACCAATATGGCATCGCGGAAATCCGTGTCAGCCACGAACAGAATCTCGTCCTGCCGCATGTGAAGAAGCGCGATCTCCCCGCGATCCATGCGCGCCTGAAAGAGCTTGGGCTTGCAACGCCGAATGCCGGTCTCATTACCGACATCATCGCCTGCCCCGGTCTCGATTATTGCGATCTTGCCAATGCGCGCTCGATCCCGATTGCGCAGAAAATCTCCGAACGCTTCGCCGATCTCGGCCGGCAACACGCCATCGGCGAACTGAAGATCAAGATTTCAGGCTGCATCAACGCCTGCGGCCATCACCACGCGGGACACATCGGCATCCTCGGCGTCGACAAGAAAGGTGTCGAATATTACCAGCTTCAGCTCGGCGGTTCCGGCGCGGAGGATGCGAGCATCGGTGAAATCCTGGGCCCCGGTTTCGGCAAGGACGAGATCGCCGATGCGGTCGAGCGCGTGATCGAAGCCTATCTGGGTCTGCGCGCGCCAGGCGAGCGCTTCCTCGACACCTATCGCCGCGTCGGCATCGTGCCGTTCAAGAACGTGGCCTACGGACAGGACCTCCATGCCGCTTATTAAATTTGGCGCGCATTCGCACGACAAGGACGGCGCATTCGTCGAAGATCCGTTCTTCTTCGTCCCCGACGGCAAGGCCTATCCGGACGAGAAAGGCGTGATCGTCACGCTCGCGCGGTTTCAGGGCGAGCGTGACAATCTCTTCGCGCATCGCAGCCTTGTCGGCGTCAGGCTGGCGTCGAACGAAAATCCCGCGGTGCTGAAGGCGGATCTGCCGCGCCTCGCAACCGTCGTTCTGGAGTTTCCGAAATTCCGCGACGGCCGCGCGTTCTCCTGGGCGCGGATGCTGCGCACGCGGTTCGGATATAAAGGTGAAATCCGCGCGACCGGCGATTTCCTGTTCGATCAGCTGGCCGCCATGGCGCGGGTCGGCTTCGACGCCTTCGAGGTCCGTCAGGATTTCCGCCTCGAGGATTTCCGCCGCGCGCTGACGGAAATCTCACACCCCTATCAGCCCGCCGCCGACGGCAAGAAGACGATCCGGGAATTGCGCAGCCTTTAACTTTACGCCGCCGCATTTTCTGACTAGAGCAGAGCGCCCCACTATAAGGTGTCTCTGTGCGCAAGGCTTTTTGTCTCACCGCCCTCGGTCTGTTCGTTTCCGTCGCGGCTCTAGCGCTGATCCTCTCGGTGGTTCGGGTGCT